>JAUXAV010000004.1 GCA_030619735.1 Candidatus Aenigmatarchaeota archaeon
TTCGAACCCTGGAAGCGACTAACGCACTAGGCATTCCCCAAGAGTCCTGAACCTAGCCCCTTTGGCCAGGGGATCTTGTCCTAAACTAAGCCCCGCTGGATTGCGGTCTAGCCCCTTTGACCACTTGGGAACCCCCGCATATGGAAGAAACCGAAGTTACTCGGTTTCGACGCTCCCCCTGGGATTTGAATTCCTGGACTATGTGGTTGCCCAAACAGTCTCCCAGGTTACAGGGTGGTCTCGCTCATCGGCTTGCGCCTTGCAGTTTTCATGCAGAGCACGAAAACCCTGTGTCCTTGACCGGACTAGACGAGGGGAGCATTGACCAGTCAGGTCCAGTGGGCCGGGCAGGAATCGAACCTGCAACCTCTGCCACGTCAAGGCAGCATCTTAGACACTGAATGTATCAGCTATACCACTAGACCACCGGCCCAGTAATCTAATTATCCCTTATTCATTTAAATATGGGCCGGGCAGGAATCGAACCTGCAACCTCAACCGTGTGAGGGTTGCGTCATACCACTAGACCACCGGCCCAGTTGGGGAACGCCGGAGACAGGAGTTTCAGCCTGCTGGATGCGCCTGCGAGTGCAGCGAGCAGTGCGTTTGAACCTGCATGGGCCGAAGCCCACCAGATCTCTCGATACACGGTTTTAAGCCGCGCAATCAAGGGCTTTCTCATCATATTCCGCCGATCAGAGTCAAGCCATAAAGTCATTCCCCCGAAGGGGTCTTAAGATCTCAAGTCTGGCGCGTTAGCCGTTCCGCCACTCCGGCATACCTATTTCTTGAATTAATAGAAAATAGTATAAAAAGCTTCCCTTCTACAGCTTCAGCTTGTGTTTGAATCCCTGCTTCCCTGCCTTCTCTAGGGGCCAGGCATCCTTTATCAGCATGTCAGGTATGTCCTCAAGAACCGGATAAGCAAGCCCGCATTTCTTGCACAGAATAAACATACCTTTAGGCTCAATATCACCCTTGCATTTGGGGCATGCCATTATATCCAGGAGCTTTTTGTCAACCATGGTTATCTTTTTCATATTCCTTATTTAAAAGTTCCAATCCTTTCCAGGACCCTTTCCAAAGGCATTATATCCTTCCCGCCCACTACTAGTTTCTCCAGCCTTTTGCAGTCCTTCAGGCTGAAAGGCCCCAGACCAGTCCTTCTCAGGGCCTTTAGATGGGCCTTTACACCCAGGGCATCCCCCATATCCGCTGCAAGCCTCCTTATATAGACCCCTGCCTGGGTCCTGGTCCTGATATGCACATCCCTGCCCGAGATTTTCACAATCTCCAGGGAGTATATCTCCCTCACCCTGGGCCTCCTGGCAACAGCAGACCTCTTCGGAGGGGTCTGGGTTATCTTCCCTACAAACTTCCCGGCAAGGTCTTTCAACCTGCCCTCCTCAAAATCCCCATGCATATGGACCACACCCTCATACTCCTTGTCCAGCCCCATAAGAATTGGCATGGAGTTCAGGGCCTTTCCCAGGGCTATAAGCAAAACCCCTGAAGCGTTCCCGTCCAGGGACCCGGAGTGCCCTGCCCTCTCCGCCTTAAGGACCTTCTTCACCCTCCTCACGCATTCCCCGCTTGTGATGCCCCGGGGTTTGTCCACCAGAAGTATTCCGTCCATATATAAATACTTAAAACCAAAAGGCTTTATTAAATGTGGTCTTATGCCGAAGCAGAAATTCCCTGAAGTGGACAAGAGGCTCTTCCACCGAATGTTCGTGTGCATGAAGTGCGGGGCAAAGATGAAGGGGGATTTGATAAAGGTCAGAGAGGGGAAGGTCAAGTGCAGGAAGTGCAGGGCAAAGCGGCTAAGACCTATACACAGGGAACCAAAGTCATAAAAAGCACAGCATAGGGTAATAGGTTTGCGGGTTGGATATGATTGGTTATATCAGGCTTCTAAGGCCAGGGAATGCCGTGATGGGGGCCCTTGCGGTAATGGTCGGGGGGTTTTTAGTTCTCAGCAGGCTTGGCTATCCCCAGGAGCTGCTGTTAGGCCTTGCCCTGGCAATGCTGGCGGCATTCCTTATACTGGGCGCTGGTAATACAATAAACGATTATTTTGACATAGAATCAGACAGGGTCAACAGGCCCAGGAGGCCCATACCCTCCAGGCAGGTGGGAAGGAGAAAGGCCCTGGCATTCTCCATAGCACTCTTCCTTATAGGTATTGCGCTTTCCGGCTTCATAAACTGGGTCTGCTTTGCAATAGCCGTTATAAATTCCCTTGTCCTTGTAGCCTATTCCCGGATGCTCCAGGACAAGGTTATTCTGGGCAACATAGCCATAAGCTACCTGGTGGGCTCCACCTTCCTGTTCGGGGGCGCTGCTGTTGGCAACCTTACACTTCCCCTGCTCCTTATGCTCCTTGCAGGGCTCTCAAACCTCAGCAGGGAGATAGTAAAGGACCTGGAGGATATAGAGGGTGACAGGCTGAAGTTCCTGAAAAGGCTTACCTCCGGGATAAAGAGCAGGATTGCAGACAGATTCGGGTTCAGGGGAGGGAGTGCAAGGATAAGGTATGATAAGAAGATAACCATTGTTGCTGGAATAAGCCTCCTGCTCGCCATATTCATCTCGCCCCTGCCCTACCTCCTCAGTATCCTGGGGATAAGCTACCTGATTGTCCTAATAGCAGCGGATTTCTTCTTTGCCCTGGCGATTGCCCTTATGAGCAGGGCCTCTGGCAGAAAGCATTTCCACAGGATAAGCAAGGTCATAAAGCTGGGCATGTTCCTGGGACTTGTGGCATTCATTATCGGGGTGCTGATTTAATCCTCTAATAAAACTTTCGGTTATCTTTAAATACCCCCTTTCCATCTTAATCATATGGGCAACTACAGGCTGGTATCCAACCGGATAATGAAGAACAAGGCAGGGGAGGAGAAGGGAAGGCTCAGGATAAGGATACCCAAGGATTCTGATACAGCGGAAGGCGACTATCTCTGCCCCGAATGCGGGAACCAGGACCAGGTCAGCCAGGAATGGAAGAGACCCTTCAATGTGAAATGCGGCAAATGCGGCTTTTTTATGAGGATGGCCAAGCTTAAGGACGAAATCAAGAGGGAAAAGAAGAAGCAAAAGGCATAATCAAATATAAATGCTGGTTCTAAAAATGTTTCAGCGTCTTTTATTATCATTCTCCCTTTCAGGTCGCTCCGCTAAAATGATATAAAGACGCTTCAACTCATTAATTATCATGAAATTTAAAAATTTCAATTTAAAAAAAGTGGAATTTAGTAGAAATGATATTAAGCTTGGTATAACGATTCCTAAAAACATGACCAAAGAATTAGCTTATCTGGTTGGTGTTCATATTGGTGATGGTTATCTAGGAATATTTAAAAGAAAAGATGGTTGGGCATATCTAAATACTTTTTCCGGGGATTATAAAGAAGAAATGGATTTCCACAAAAATATTATTTCCCCTTTAGTCTTCAAAATATATAACAAAAAGGTTAAGGCTGTGAAATCTACAAAAAACACCGTGCAAATAGTTTTTAAGAGTAAAGCCATTTCAACATTCAAACACAATGTTTTAGGCCTGCCTTCCGGTAAAAAGAAAGGTAGAATAGCCATACCTGATTCTATTATGAATTCGAGATTCAGGAAACATTGTTTACAAGGAATAGTTGATACAGATTTTTCATTGTCTTTTAGGCATGGTAGATATCCAAAAATAAGAGGCGCTTTTCAAATTGAGGATAAGGAACTTAAAGATCAAATAATGAAAATCTTCAAAGACCTTAAAATTAGCTCAATTTGCTCAACTGTAGAAAGAAAGGATTTCCGATATCATCCAATAAAAAAATATAAAGTATATGAAGTAGAAGTAAACGGAAAGGAAAATTTAAAAAGGTGGGTAGATTTGGCGGGATTTAAAAATCCTAAACATATAACGAAAATGAAACTTTGGGAGATTACAGGTTTTTGTAGGCCTTTATCAACTATTAAAGAAAGAAAAAATCTATTGCCTCGGTAGCTCAGCTGGTAGAGCACTGCATTGGTAATGCAGAGGTCGCGCGTTCAATCCGCGCCCGGGGCTCTTATGATTAAGGCAGTCCTGTTTGACCTGGACGGAACCCTGGTTTGTACCAGGGCAGGGTATAGGCACAGCACCACAGGCAAAGTCCTCTCCAGGTTCGGCATGAAGAAATCAAACAAGGAGATAGACAGGTTCTGGTTCAAACCCGGAAGGGAAGAGCTGCTTGAATCCTGGGGCCTGGACCCGAAGAAGTTCTGGAAGGTTTTCTGGGAATATGATACCATACACTCCAGGAAAAAAGAAACCTATGCCTTTGAAGACTGCAGGGTTCTGAAGGACTTGAGAAAAATGGGAATGAAGCTGGGCATGATAACCGGCTCCCCTCTTCTGCTTGCTGAGATGGAGCTTGAGATGGTTGGGATTGATTTTGACGCAATTGTCATTGCCAGGTCAAGGAACGGGATAACCCCCAAGCCCCATCCCCATGGAATCCTGGAATGCCTGGACATGCTGGGAGTCAAACCAGAGGAAGCAATGTCTGTGGGAAACTCGGAAGAGGACATTCATGCGGCAAAGGAGGCAGGAGTCCTTGATGTCCTGGTCGAGAGGGGCGAGCACGAATTTAGGGGCCAGGAACCCTCTGAGAGGATAAAGACATTAAAAGAACTGATAGATTTATTAAATAAAAAGAACAAGAAGTAACCCAAGGGGTCGTCGGATAATGGTAGCGGCCATAAAAGCTGCCATTAGAGTCCAGCCGGCTCCAGTTTGCTGGAGCAATGAGGAAGAAATTCCTGTGACTAATAAGTTGGTATGTGCTTAGGCAGAAAGATACCGGCCAGCGCGCGTTCGATTCGCGTCGACCCCATACTATTTCTGCTACTTTTTAGGCCCTGCTTTCGGGCAAAACCGAAACAAATCGGAAGTGCCTTAATAGGGTTCGGACAAGGATAAATCAAGGAGGTATATTATGAACGGCAAAATTATCTTTCCCGTAATGGTCCTTTTAATAGTGTCTTTAGCTGGAATCTCAGGCGCTGCACCTGCAGTGTATGCAGAGGAGATAAATGAAGCCAGTGTAGTGCATGAGGCCCCTCCAAGGGAGAGCAACTCCGGGCCCGTAATCGCACCAGCCCCTGAGGATGCGAACTCCGAACCCCTGGTAATAGCGCCCAAGCCCATAGAGCACGACGCATCAAACGGCGAGAATGTTATCGCACCCGCGCCTGTGATGCCGGTTCCTGACGAGACAGACTCCGAACCCGTAATAGCACCTGCACCCGACAGCGACAGCCTGGTTGTTACTGAAACAGATGAGGAACGGCCCCAGATAATAGGTGGCAACAGGGACGAGCACGGATGCCTCGGCACCGCAGGGTATCTCTGGGACGAGGAATCCCAGGCATGCGTGAGGCCCTGGAGCGGCGAGGTCCAGTCAGAAACCGTGGTTGTGCCCTATTGCGACCTTATAGGACTGGAAGAGCCAACTGCAGCAAACGGACAGGAGGCTTCAGAAGCATCCTTTATTGGCCCCCTGGAAATGGTATTTGACGCCATTGCAGGGTTCTTCCAGGGCATCCTGTCCTGGTTTGCAGGATAAACATATAGGAAGGGGCAACCCTTCCTTTTTTCTTTTATTTTAACTGACCAGTTACGTATCTTATAACTTTCTCTATCTTCTCTATGTCAGTGGTAAAATATGTTGACGTGAGATTGTTTTCTATGACAGTGGGCCCGTCAGGACCTATACATAAGTCAACTTCACTTATTTCTGCTCCAAGTGCCAGTGTTGACCTGACTGCAATATCTTCCTCGTTCTTACTTGCTTTGTATTCTTCTATACTTTCCGAGCCCATTGCAATGCAGGCAATCCAGGGCTCTTCCCCATTAAGGCTTATCAGGGTCCTGCCGTAGCTTATCTGAGGCTCACCGCCTATTACACCTATCCTAACATCATGGTTTCTCTGGGATTTTATGAATTTCTGAAGCAGCATTTCCCCCTGGTAGCCGTTGCCATTGCTCAAAAATCCCCTTATCTCTCTTTCGGCTTCCTCCGGGTCTCTCAGCATTTTTATGCCTATACTCTTGCCTCCAGTGCTCCTTTTCATTACCACAGGATACCCCAAACTCTCGCATGCCTCCATGGCAGGTCCAAAGCCTTCCACCAGGTGCGTTTCAGGTGTTGGCACGCCTGCTTCCCTTAGCCTTTTGTATGCCTCAAATTTGTCATAATCAAAAACCGCTGAATGCGCTGAGTTTATTACCCTCCTGCTTGCTGCTTCCATATCCTCTGACAGCTCTATTACCATGTCAGCTACACCATTACCGTCAGAAAGGCTGGGATAGACCCTGTTCAGGATGCACTCCCCTCTAGGCGAACCAGGGCCAAGGACATCGAAGAGTTCTGTGTCAAAGCCAAGCCCTTTCAAGGACTCTGACATATATGACTCGCTCCACTCAGGCCCTTTACCTGTATCAGCATAAGCTATAGATATACTTTCTTTTGGCATTTTATCACTATAGGGTATTGTTTTCGCTAATTCAAAATAATTTAGAAAAAATCTCTTGTCAAACCGTAAGATTTATAAAGAAAAGATACCATATAACAATATCATGAAGGTAAAAAAGCTCACAGAAATGGAAAGGAAGATTCTTGCGCAGCTGGACAGGGACGCCAGGACACCCCTCAGGAGGATAGGCAGGAGAATCAGGAAGAGCGAGCAGAGCGTCAGCTATACAGTGAATTCCCTCCTGAAAAGGGGGATAATAAAGAATTTCCATGCCCTGGTGGACTATTCAAGGCTTTCTGTCCTGAATTTCAGGGTCTTCTTCAGGGTGAGCTACAGCAGCCAGAGGGGCTTCATGAGAATGATAAAATTCCTGGTGAGCGACCCCCATACCCTCTGGGTGGCCACATGCGGGGGCAGGTATGATTTAATCTGCACCTTTGCTGCATACAATCCCTCCCAGTTCAATAAGCTGCTCAGGGAAATAATGGCCCAGTTCCCCAGGCAGCTCCATAATTATACCATACTCACGACCATCGTGATAAGGATGCTTGAAAGGGAATACCTGGCAGCCCCGGGCAGGAGGCACAGGGAGATTATCCTGGGAGGCGACAGGGAGCCCCAGGAGCTCCCGGAAAAGGACATACAGATACTGGCGGAAATATCAGACAATGCCAGGGAAAAGGCCGTGGAAATAGGCAAAAGGCTTTCCTGCAGCGCCAGGACCGTAGTGAACAGGATAAGGAACCTGGAGAAACTTCAGGTAATAAGGGGCTACAGGCCCTTAATTGACTTCTCAAGGGTAGGGCATGTGGCCAACCTGCTCATGGTCCGCTATCACAATATATCAGTGGAGGATGAGCAGAGGCTGATATCCTACCTTTCCCTCCATCCGAATGTTACCTGCCTGACAAAAACACTGGGTGTCTGGGACCTGGAGATAAGGATAGAGGCGGAAAACCGATGGGACCTCAGGAAAATAGAAAGGGAAATCCGCCAGAAATTTGCAGGCCTGATATACACGACAGAAGCTGTGCCAATCTACAGAGAGTACAAAAAGACATTCTTCCCCAGGTTCATACTTGAATAACCCCTATTCCTTTTTCTGAAGGGGCACGAAAGTGAACTCTATCTCCCCGTTCAGCTTGATTGAGGATTTGCCAACGCTAAGCTCTATGCCGTCCAGGTTTACCCTTGCTTTTGCTTCCTTTCCTTCCATGACCTCAAGAAGCTTTATTAGTATCTCTTCCTTGTTCTTGAGAAGCTCTTCAATAACTCCCATATTATACCTCCATTATAATTATTATTATAATTGGGAAACTAATATATAAATAGGAATTGAAACGCCAATCCGTCCAGGTAAACGGACGGGAAACTGAATTATGCCAATGGAAAAGATTGTTGTGGGAAGGGGAAGGGAGGACCTAGAGAAATACAGGGATCAGGGAACGGTCTATATAGGCAAGCACATTGTGGGGGAAGGGGAGGAATCCCATCTCACGAACCCTGTCTATATGGACGTGGTAAGGCCGCATGTGGTTCTCATATCGGGCAAGAGGGGGTCCGGAAAGTCATATTCAAGCTGCGTAATAGCAGAGGAGATGACCAGGCTCCCGAAAGAGATCAGGAACAACCTCTCTGTTTTAATGATTGACACCATGGGGATATTCTGGAGCATGAAGAACCCCAACGAGGAGCAGAGGGAACTGCTCAAGCAATGGAACCTGAAGCCGGAGGGGATTGACATACGGCTGTTTGTCCCAAAGGGCTTTGCGAAGAAATACGAGGAGGTAGGAATAGCAGTGGACCAGGTCTTCACCATATCCTGCTCGGATTTAACATCAATGGACTGGATTATAACCTTTGGGTTTTCGCCAATGGATGTGCACGGCATAACGATAGAGGGGGTTATGAAAACCGTGAAGAAGAAATACAAGGAAGGCTATGCAATAGCTGATATAGTAAAGGAGATAGAGGCATACGGAAAGTGCGATGAAAAGGTAAAGAACGCCCTTGTAACCAGGTTTCTGGCAGCAGAGGGCTGGGGGGTCTTTGAGAAGAAAGGCACAGCAGTCAATAAGTTCTTCCAGAAGGGCAAGGTCTCTGTCCTGGACGTCTCCCATTATGTCAGGACCTCCACTGGCTGGGGCGTCAGGAGCATGCTTGTAGGCCTTTTAGCCAGGAAGATATTCCAGGAAAGGCTCATGGCAAGGAAGGCAGAGGAATTTGAGGTGATGGGCGGGGAGGCAAAAGAGACCATCCCCATGGTATGGATGATATTTGACGAGGCGCACCAGTTCATTCCCGATACAGGCGAGACCGCTGCAAAGGAGCCGCTCCTGACCCTGATAAAGGAGGGCAGGGAGCCGGGGATAAGCCTCATAATGATTACCCAGAGGCCTAACAAGCTCCACCCGGATGCCCTGGCCCAGTCAGACCTGGTGATATCCCACAGGCTGACCTCTGAAGCCGATTTGAAGGCCTTAAGGTCCATAATGCAGAGCTATGTCCTGAAGGACATACAGGAGCTGATAAATACCCTGCCCAGGCAGAAGGGCTCTGCCATAATCCTGGACGACAACTCAGAGAGAATCTACACGGTCCAGGTGAAGCCCAGGCTCTCCTGGCATGCCGGAGGCTCCCCTGTGGCCATAAAGAAGAAGGGGCTGTTCGAGGAGTAAAAATAAAGGGGCTCGGGAGCTACTACGGAAATCACTGGTCGTCGGAACCTCATTCTGGAGCGTTCTCTTCATCGCCCTATTCTTAGGGTCTTTCGGGTATTTAAAAAGCTTACTGCCAGAAGAACTAAACACTGTATTCCAAACCCATCCTGAAGGCCTGCAAATCCTTTGCTGCATATTTCCCTGCCGTCTGCTTTATCGCCTGGACAATTGATTTCTCCTTTAGGGGCAGGAGCCCCTGGGATATTGCAACCCCTATCGCCATGCTATTCCCGTAAATGGGGTCCCCCAGCTTCCCGGAGCAGATGTTTGATGCATCAACAAATACTGCCTTTTTTGCAAAGGGTGCAATCATTCCCCTTACCCTGTCCAGGGAGGGATATTTCTCCCTAAGCATCCTGCTATAGACAGAAACAATGGGATATGTGTCCACAATAAAGCCCGTCCTCTTCCTGTTGGCAAAATAGCAGGACCTTGCGGCCTCCACAGGTTCCAAACCCAGAATCAGGTCTGCCTCACCTCTGGGGATGGTAGGAGAAAAGGTCTGCCTTCCGAACCTCACATGCGTGGGTATCTGGCCCCCTCTCTGGGCAAGCCCATGCAACTGGGTCCCCCTCACCTCATACCCTTCCAGGTTGGCAGCCCTTGCAACAAGGACAGAGGTGAACAAGACACCCTCACCCCCTACCCCTGTAAGCAATACATTGAACGTCATTTGGCATCCCCCTTAACCCCGGGCTTTATGGCCCCTGGGGGAACTATCTGGGAGCATACAGAGCATCCCCAGCAGGCTTCTGGATTGATATAATATTTCCCGCCTTTCTTCCTTATGGCAGGGCATGCAAATTTGTCCAGAACCTCAAGTCCCCTTCCCTGAACAATCCGGAAGACAGGGAATCTCCTGCCTTTCCTCTTCAGCATCTTCTTCATCAGGAGCCTGCACATGCCCCTGGATATCAGGACGCTTATCCCCGGCTTTGAATCCAGTTCTTTAACCGCTTTCTGGAGCTCCCTCTGGCTGAAAGAATTAACAACCCTTACATTCTTTATCCCGAAGGACTTTACCACATCCTCTATCATTATGGGGTTTGCCCTTTCCCCCATACCGGTGTATCCTGTCCCCGGATGGGGCTGGTGGCCTGTCATTGCTGTTATCCCGTTGTCCATCACCACTACCAGGACCTTGGGGTCATTATACCTCATGTTCGCAAGCCCGGGCATCCCTGCATGGAAGAAGGTGGAGTCCCCTATAAACACCACTGCCTTCTGATTGCTCACCTTCCTTATCCCATGGGTCACCCCAAGGCTCGCCCCCATTGACAGGACGAAGTCCTGCATCCTGAAGGGCTCGAATATCCCCAGGAGATAGCAGCCAATATCCCCTGCCCATACCACATTCTCCCCCAGGACCTTCTTCACTGCATAGAAGGTGGACCTGTGCGGGCATCCGGGGCACATAACCGCCTTCCTGGCAGGCAGCTTTATCCTCTTCAGCCTGGCATCCTGCTCCCTGAAGTCAGGCCTCCTGATTTTCAGAATGGGTGCTATCCTCTCCCTTATCAGCTCGGTGCTGTATTCCCCTATCCTGGGCAGGATATCCTTGCCGTATATCCTCAGCTTCGGGTTCACGTCCTTTGCCAGGCCCCGGGCAAAGTCCTCTATAATGGGCTCCAGCTCCTCCAGCACTATCAGGGTCTTCAGCCCCCTTATGAAACCAGAGACAAACCTCCTGGACAGGGGATGGCTCATTCCGAGCTTCCCGAGCTTAACCCCCTTCAAACCGAGCTCCCTTGCATACTGGTAGGAGACCCCGGTTGTCAGGATGCCTGTTTTCCCCCTCCCCTCCACCCTGTTCAGCTTATTGTATTCCTTCTCAATCCTTTCCAGGTTCCTTAGCACCCTCTCATGCATCTTCTGGAGTATGGGCCTTATGCAGTAGTATCTTTCAAAATCCTTTACAAACCTGCCCCTGGTCCTGGGCTTCCTTATCCTGCCCAGCTTAACGCTCCCTGTGGAGTGCGCCACCATGGTGGTGGTCCTGAGGAATACGGGCACTTCATACCTCTCTGACATCTCAAAAGCGATTTTGGTGAAGTCCTTGCACTCCTGCGTATCGGATGGCTCCAGCATGGGGATGTTCCCTACCCTTGCGAATCTTCTGGTGTCCTCCTCACTCTGCCCGCTTGAATGGCCATAGGGGTCATCCGCCACATTTATGACCAGGCCCCCCTTAACCCCCACATATGCTACTGGAAAAACGGAATCACTTGCAACATTAAGGCCGAAATGCTTCAGTGCTGTAAGGCTTTTCACGCCGCAGAATGAGGCTCCGGCACAGGCCTCCAGAGCAACCTTTTCGTTCGTGCTCCATTCAAAATAGAACCCTGCCTTTTTAGCAATGCCGGCAAAGGTCAGGCCCACCTCAGAACTGGGGGTCCCTGGATAGCATGCTGAAAACCCCATCCCTGCCTCCAGAGCCCCCCTGACAATGGCCTCATTCCCCAGAAGAACAACCCTCTTTCCCCCCTTTCCCAGAACATCCTGGTTATACGCCATCTTTATAATTATGTTTCAGCTCCTTTAATCTTTTTCCTGATTTGTCTCCCAGCCATTTTTAAATCCATAAAATCTACTTTAAACCTATGGGATTCCTTAACTTCCTCAGGAAAAGGGAGGAAAAGAAACCATCTGCCGGGATAGAGTTGCCTTCTGTTGAGGTGAAGCTCTCAGGGCTTTCCGAATGGCTCGGGCAGGAGCTCTCTGAAAAGACCAGCTCAGCCAGGAAGAGGTCAGAAGAGCTGCAGGAGAAGATTGTGAAGGGCTTCCAGCAGGTCGGGGTTTCTGCCAGGAAACTCGGGAAGTCGGAATTTGAAGCAAAGGACAAGACCTATGCTGCCGTGAATTCCGTAAAGGACACCCTTGCCAAAAGGACCCAGAGCATTTCAGGGAAGTGCCCAAGCCCGGTCCCGGACAGCTATTCCGGGATGAGGGAATTCCAGAAAAGGGTAGGTGTGTTATTGAAGGAGCTCATGAACATAAGCCCGAGGCAGGGCATGGTTCTCAGCAACTATTTCAGGAAGGACAGCTCTTCCATAATGAAGGAGATAAAAAATATCAACAGCATTATGGAGGAACTCCAGAGATTCCTGGATTATGAGGGGAAGAGCCTCTTCCTTATGGAGGAGGCGGAGAGGATTTCCAGGGAGATTTCTGAAAGGCTGGAATCCCTCAGTGGCCTGGAAAAGAGGCATAAGGAAATCAGGCTGGAAATCCGGGGCCTGAAGGAAAGCCTCTCCGGAAAAGAAAAGAGTCTTAATGTAATCTCAAAGGATTCAGGATGGGAAGGCCTGGAAAAGGCAAAGAAGGATAAAGAAACCCTGGAAAACAGGGCCAGGGATTTGAAGTTCAGGATAGGGGAGGAGCTTTCCTCTGCCAAGAGACCCCTGAAGAAATATCTCCATCTGAAGAGGGATGAGCTGTCCAGGGAAGAGAGGAATTTCCTGGAGAGGTTCGTGAAATCCCCTTTGAAAACCATTATGTCCGGAGAAGGGACAGGGAAGCTGAAATCCCATCTCCTAATCCTGAAGGGGATGCTGGACAGGGGAATAAACCTGAAGGACAAAGAGGTAGAGAAACTGAAGGGACTGATAAATAGGATGGAATCAGGCGAAATAAGCAAAATGATGGAGGAATACGAAGGGGCTTTAAAGGAAACAGAAGAGAAGGGCAAGGCAATTGATAAGGATTTCTCAGGTCTCTCAGAGAAGAGGAAGCAGGCAGAGGCTGGCATAAATGAGACAAAAAATGATATTGAAAAACTTGAGAAGGAGCTTAGGGAAACAGGGGATAATGCCAAAAACCTGAAGGAGGACATGGGAAAGGACAGGGAAAAGCTGGAAACCCTTATATATGAAAATATAAATAGGAAGGTTAATATTCTCTTAAATAACGGGGCTATAGGGTAGTTTGGTCTAGCCTTCCGGCATGGGGGCAGCCTTTTACGGGAGGCCAAGGCCTTCCGCCAAAGCGTGCACGGAAAACGTGTAAAGGGTGCCATACTGCCGGCGACCTGAGTTCAAACGCCCTGCTGCGTGCGCACAGGCGCATTCAGCGGAGCTGAATATCTCAGTAGCCCCATACCAAAATTAGTTAAGGCACCAATTTCTCAGGCGTCCTGGGGAACAGGATGGCCTCCTTTATATTGTCCAGGCCCAGGATTTTCTGGACCATCCTCTCCATCCCGTAGCCGATTCCCCCATGCGGAATTTGGCCGTATCTAAACGCATCCAGGTAGAACTTGAACTGGTGGGGGTCCAGGCCCTTTGCTTTCATAACCTTTACCAATACCCCGTACCTGTGCTCCCTCTGGCCCCCTGAGGCTATTTCCAGGCCCTTAAAGGCCAGGTCAAGGCCCCTGGAATACTTCCCGTCCATCATGATATAGAAGGGCTTTATCTGGGATGGGAACTTTGTCACGAAATACCATTCTATCCCCCTCTTTGCCAGGATTTCCCCCAGCTTCTTCTCCTCCACATCCATGAAGTCATCCCCGAACTTGAGCTTTGCCCCTACCTTGTTCACCATCTTTATCGCTTTCTCATACTCAATCCTCCTGAAGGGGATTTCCGGAATCTTCAGCTTGGCCTGGAACAGCTCCAGCTCCCTTTTGCAGCTCTTTTTAACCCCTTTCAGGGTGTCCACCACAAGCCTTTCCAGGACCTTCATGACATCCTCCTCAGAGTCAATCCAGGCCATCTCAAAGTCCATTGACAGGAATTCCGAGACATGCCTTGTGGTATGGAACTTCTCCGCCCTGAAGGCAGGGCCAATCTCATACACCCTGTCCAGCCCGGATGCCATCATAATCTGCTTGTAGAGCTGGGGGCTCTGCCTCAGGAATGCCTCCCTGTTATAGTAAATTATGGGGAACATGGTGGAACCCCCCTCAGCCCCGGCAGCCTGGATTACAGGGGTGTTAATCTCTATAAAGCCGTTCCTCTCAAAGCTCTCCCGCATATGCTTCAGGGTCCTGTCCATTACCCTGAATATTGCCTGGACCTTATGGTTTCTCACATCCAGGAACCTGTAGTCAAACCTCTTGTCAAACCCGCTCTCTATCTTGCCCTCAAAATCTATAGGAAGAGGGGTCTGGGCCCTGGCAATGACCTCTATCTTATCCGGAATAAGCTCCCTGCCCCCAGGGGCCTGCTTTGAGGAGACAATCTTACCGGTAACAGCAACGCAGTCCTCCCTGCCCAAATGGGAAACCTCCTTTATAATCCCGTCAGAAACAACGCCCTTCTTGGCAGTGACCTGCAGGGTGCCCTCCCTGTCCCTGAGCATGAAGAATTTGAGATTCCCCAGATCCCTTACCTTTGCCACCCAGCCCTTTACCAGGAACTTCCCCTTCCCCACTTTACTGGTGTATGTCCTCTGCATAATAATCTATTTCCCCAGCATCTTAAAAAACTTTCCCAGCTTTGACTGCTTGCTTGCTCCCTCCATTATCTGTGCTGTCATCCAGGTCCTCCTGACAATATCCGGGAATTTCCCGTTCTCCTTAAGGCAGTCCTCCAGCCACTTGATTGTGATGGAATTGGAGGAATAGCCCGGGCCAATATCCCCGTGCTTCTTCTTTATTTCCTCTATCTCCCTGTCCCTTTCCAGCTTTGCCATTATGC
This sequence comes from Candidatus Aenigmatarchaeota archaeon, assembly GCA_030619735.1. Lineage (GTDB taxonomy): Archaea > Aenigmatarchaeota > Aenigmatarchaeia > QMZP01 > JAUXAV01 > JAUXAV01. The sequence goes on from JAUXAV010000004.1 coordinate 14,870, forward strand.
TCGCTGCAGAAACTATTTGATAATTCTGGTCAGCTTTGTGCTCTGCCACTATCTCTATACCATCTTCTTTTGTGAGCTTCTTGAGATGGAGCTTCATCCTGTTGGTGTTCACGTCCGGTGAGTCCACAAAGACCTGGGATGGAGACAAATAATCTATTATCTCTGCGAACTTCATGGCCTCCATCCTGTTAAGATTAATGCCCTGCCTCCTGTAATTATCAATCTTGCATGCCCCAATCTTCAGGACCAGGATGTCCTTTGCAACCTTTTCTATCTTCTTCTCCAGACTCTCCCTCTGCCTTGGGGAGAGGAGCTTGGAATCCTTAAGGCCCAGTTTCTCCAGCCTGGGCATATCCTCCTCCCTGACGGAAACGCCTGCAACAACAAGGGGGCCGATGACAGCGCCTGCAGGATATAAATTATATCTCTCTGCCTGCTTCATCCAGCCCAGCTATTATCAAAGGGTTTTTTTTCTTCCCTGTCATGGGATATAATTATGGGAGAAGGAATAAATAGGCTTTATCCGAACCTTTTCATTATATATCCAGCCAGCTGAGGCACAACAGTGAATCTGCTTTCTGGTGACTCTATGGTGTCGCTCGCAGCAAAATATGCCCCGATTCCTTCTATAAGCTCTACTGCCCTCTTGCTAAACTTTTTATTAAGGCAGTCCTTGTTATGGATGGCAATAAACTTGATATTCTCTGGTTTTATCCCATACCCAATGCACATATTCAACTGATTGTAGCCTGTATCCCCTGTTGACATCTCGTCATCATAAAGAAGCAGTGTTGTGTTTTCAGGGTTTTTCAGGTCCTCAAGCTTCCTTTTATCAACATCTACCATCTCCTTAACCCTGCTCCTTTCCTTTCCCAGCGCTATTGTCCCTGCATCAAGGGCCTCTGCAAATGGGAACCTGAGCTTCCCTGAATACTGCCCAGAATCTGGGGTTACAAGGTACCTTTCATCAAGGAGCTTTAGGGTCCTTGCATATTCTATTGCGCTTTCCGTGGCATCCATGTTCCAGACCCTGTTGTCTATTTGTCCTTCGCTCCTTTTCTGATGAGCGGAAATAGTTATTACCATGTTTGCGAAATTCTTGTCCCATTTAAGAATCTGTGTTACATACTTGGCGCTTATGGGCTCGCCTGGCAGGGACTGGCCATGCTGCCTTGAGTAAGGATGGTACGGCAGAACAGCGCATATGTTTGCATCAGGGCATTCATCCCTTATGGCACCTGCAACCAATACAGCATCCACAAAAATTCCGTTAGGGTCCCAGGCTTCACCTGATTTCCCCCTGGAAACCGATACAACCTTTTCACCATGCCTCACCTTGTATATCAAATTTTCAGGGTCCTTGAACATCTCCGGGGAAACATCTCTTCCATCCGTAAGCCTGGGTTTTGATTCATTATCAGAATAATGTGTATGCTCAAGGGGAAAGAAATCTGCCTTTTCTGGAACATTGATTTTTGAAATCTCCTCTGCGAGCCTCTTGCAGAATCTGTCTTCGGTTTCATCCCCAACTATTATCATATTTATAATAGCCAGAAAGTCTTAAAAGCCCCTTTTATGGAAAATTTTATAAACCTTTTAAATCAACCGCTGTATAATAAATCCAGAGCGGGGTGGAGCAGCCTGGAGTGCTCGTTGAGGGCTTTGCCCGCGAATGGCTCATAACCCAAAGGTCGGTGGAAGCGGATTCCTAAAGGACTCTGCTGCCGAATTCAAATCCACCCCCCGCTATCATGAAAGAAGGAGACTTCCTGCTGATAGAATTCACAGGCAGGGTCAAGCTTACTGGCGAGATTTTCGACCTTTCCTCTGAGGAAGAGGCAAAGAAGCAGGGCATCTATAACGAGAAGCAGAAATACGGGCCAGGGCTTGTGGTTATCGGAGCAAAGATGGCCATGCCCGGTGTGGAGGAGCAGTTAAAGGAGATGAAGCCCGGAGAGGAGAGGGAATTTGATGTCCCTTCAGGGAAGGCGTTCGGGCCCAGGAACCCCAAGATGATAAAGATAGTCTCCATAGCCAATTTCTACAGGCAGGACATGAACCCTGTGCCAGGAGCGATGGTCAACATTGACGGTAGGGACTGCAGGATTAAAACAGTCTCAGGCGGGAGGGTCATGGTGGACTTCAACCATCCCCTTGCGGGCAAGGACCTCCTGTACAGGGCAAAGATAATAAAGAAGATAACGGACCTGAAGGAGAAAACGGACAGGCTCCTGGATTATTACGGCCTTAAGTGCGAAAGCCTGGACCAGGAGAAAGGCATTCTTTCCGTAAAAACGGACAAACCCATACCCCCCAGCTTCCAGAAGCTCTTTGAGCAGAACATCAAGAAATGGATACCCGAAATCAAGAAGATAAGCTTCTCCGCGAAGGGGAAACCAAAGCCTGAAAAGAAAAAGCCCTAATTGCCCGATTTCTTGTCTTTCCCTTTCAAGCTTCTAATATCAGTATCTGGTAAATCTGGGTTGTAAGAGCCGTATTCAATGTTGGGGTCATCTGAATATGTGCCTGAAAAGAATCCCCCGTGCCTTAATCCCCCAATGTTAAGAGCACGATAAGCATCCTCCAGCACTCCTGGGTCTTTAATATTACCCAGACAAATTACACTCTTTACCATGATTATCAATTGCCCCGAAAAGCTTTTAAACCTTCCAAAAAAATCCATTGCAAACCTTTTTAAAGCTTATTGTTATTTTAATTTTATGGGTTGGGCTTGGAATTTGGGGTTCAAACCAATATACTGCAAGGTTATTGCAGGATTATGTTAAAATTTTAAAATGGAGGTAAAATATGACGAACGAATCAATTATTGATGCAGCACTTAACAGGGAAGAGAGCATAGAGCGACCAACAGAGGTTCAGAGAGATACAGGGATGGATGAGGAGCTCAGGAAGATTCTTGAGAGCAGGAAGGCAGAGATAAAGGTTGTCGGAATAGGCGGAGCAGGCGGCAACACCATTTCAAGGCTAATGCAGGTTGGAATAGTAGGTGCAGAGACAGTGGCAATCAATACAGACGCTCAGGACCTTCTTTACACGGACGCGGACAGGAAGATCCTGATTGGAAGGGACGTAACAGGAGGACTAGGAGCAGGGGCAGACCCAAAGGTAGGAACAGAGGCGGCAAAGGAATCCAAGGAAGACATAAAGAAGGGCCTGGAAGGCGCAGACATGGTTTTTGTTGACTGCGGTCTGGGCGGAGGAACCGGAACAGGGTCATCACCCATAGTTGCAGATATAGCAAAGAAGCTGGGCTGCCTGACAGTAGGGATAGTGACCCTCCCCTTTGACATGGAGGGTAAGCAGAGGTCAAAGAACGCACAGGAAGGTTTGGAGAACCTGGAATCGGTTGTGGACACACTGATAGTGATACCCAACGACAAGCTTCTGGAGATAGTTCCGGATGTGAGCATAACAACAGCATTCAAGGTTGCGGACGAGATTCTGGTAAATGCGGTGAAGGGCATAGCAGAGCTTATAACAAAGCCCGGTCTTGTCAATCTTGATTTCGCTGACATCAGGGCTGTGATGAGCTCCGGAGGACTGGCAATGATAGGAATGGGCGAATCCGACTCAGAGAACAGGGCAATAGAATCCGTTGAGAAGGCCCTGAACAACCCCCTGCTTGACGTGGACGTTGAGGGGGCTTCAGGCGCACTGATCAATGTGTCAGGAGGACAGGACATAACCATAAAGGAATGCCAGGAGATAGTGGAAGGCGTATCCGCGAAGATAAACCAGGATGCAAAGATAATCTGGGGGGCGCAGATAATAAAGGAACTGGGCGATGCCATCAGGGCAATGCTGATTGTGACCGGTGTAAAGAGCTCCCAGATATACGGCCCTGAAAAGACCTTCACGACAGAGAAGCAGAGAGAGATAGAGCAGGTCCTGGGAATAGACTTCATAGATAAAGGCGGAAAGAAATAAGCCGAAGGAGAGCCCGGAAGGGCAAAGCTTTAATTTATTTACTTTTGTTACTTCTAATTCTATTCTTTTATTTTCACACTCACAGTAAAGCTTAAAAACCCTTTATCCCAAGAATTCAATATCCTTTCTTTGGGATTTATTAAGGAGAGGGTTAAAAATATTAAAAGGCGACAGGAATGGAGTTCAATATAAAGGCATTATTGAGAAGGTACAGAAGGGTCCTTTTCATCACCAGAAAGCCGAGCAAGGATGAATTCACAGGGGCAGGCAAGATTTGCCTAATCGGGATTTTCCTGATAGGCCTGATAGGCTTCGGGATATTCCTTGCCTTCACGCTCCTGCTGCCGGGTGTTTGAGCGCCAAATGGTTTGAAATAATAATTCAATATTGGGTGTTCTGAATGACTATCTACACTCTGAGGACAACATCAGGAAGGGAGGACATCGTGGCAGACATGATGCTCTCCAAGATAAGGGCCGAGAAGCTGGAGATAAAGGCGATAGTGCATCCTGCAGAGCTAAAGGGCTATATCTTTATTGAGGGAAGGCTTGGGGACATCCATAAGGCAATCCATGGCATGCTCCATATAAGGGGCCTTATAGAGAAGCCTGTGAAGATGGAGGAGATACAGCACTTCCTTGATACAAAGAAGGCCAAAATAGTGGTTGGCAAGGCTGATATAGTGGAGATTATAGGAGGACCCTTCAAGGGAGAAAGAGGAAAGATAGAGAGGATTGACAAGGCAAAGGACGAGGTGACAGTGGAACTCCTTGAAGCCTCGGTCCCGATACCCGTTACCATTGCAACGGAATTTGTCAAGCTCGTGAAGAGGGCAAAGGGCAGGAAGGTGGAAGAGGCTAAGGAAGAGGAGGAAAAGAAAGAGGAAGTAGAGCTCCCCGGCGCAGAGGAGATAAGGAAGAGAATAGTTGAACCAACAGAAGAAAAGCCTGAAGCACCTGAGGAAGAGGCAAAGCCCGGGGAAGGGGAAAAGCCTCCAGAAGAGCCAAGGCCTGAGGAGCCAGGAACAGAGGAAGAAAAACCCTCCATACTGGAAGAAGCAACAAAGGAGAAGAAAGAAGAGGAGTTTGAGACACCGGAAACCCCTGAGGAGGCAGAAGCGCTTACAGCGCCTGTAATACCCAAGAAAGAAAAGGAAGAGGAACCGAAACCAGGGGAAAAGCCTTCTGAGGAGAAGCCTGAAGAGGAAAAGAAGGTTATAAAACGGGAGGAGCCCGTTATAATGGAGAGCGAGGAGGAGCTTGAGAAGCCCGTTATACCCCAGGAAGAGCCTGAAAAGGAAGAGAAGAAGCCCGGGGAGGAAGAGGATTCCCTTCTGGCAGACCTGGAGAAGAAAAAGAAAAAGAAATCCCCCGAGGACCTGGAAGAAGGGGAATAAAGCAGGTATGCTTTTATAAGATTATATTCTAAAGATTTCAATTGATTGCTATGGGAAAGCAGACAGTAGAGGTAATGGTTGAAGGCGGGAAGGCAACAGCCGGGCCGCCAATTGGGACCAGCCTTGGTCCCCTGGGGATTAATGTAGCCCAGGTTGTAGAGAAGATAAACGAGAAGACCAGGGATTTGGAAGGCATGCAGGTCCCGGTTAAAGTTACAGTGGATACTGAGAAAAAAACCTTTGATGTTGAAGTGGGGAGCCCCCCGGTTTCCGCCCTCCTGAAGAAGGAGCTTTCCCTGGAGAAGGGCTCTGCAGAGACCGGGAAGTTCAGGGTCGGGGATTTGTCAGAGGAGCAGGTCGCGAAGATTGCCAGGGCAAAGTTCGGCTCTGATGATGAGAGCTTCAAGAGCCAGGTCAAGGGGACATGCAGGAGCATGGGAATAACAATAGGCCAGGGCGCTGTTACCCAGGATGAGCTAAAGGCCCAGGAAGCTGAGAAGGCCAGGATTAAGGCAGAAGAGGAAGCAAAGGAGGAGGCTGCAAAGCTCAGGGAGGCGGGCCTTGCCCCGGAGGCAGGTGCAGCACCGGAGGGAGCAGAGGGTGAGGCCAAGGAAGGCGCCGAGGCCCCGGAAGGCGCTGAGGGAGAGGCCAAGCCAGGAGAGGAAGCAAAAGAAGGCGAGGCAAAGCCCCCTGAAGGAGAGAAGCCTGAAGGCAAGCCCGAAGGAAAGAAAGAGGAAAAGAAGGAATGATATGACAACTGACACCAAAACCAGACTGAAGGTGGGAGAGGCCTACACTGTAGAAGAAATAGCAAAACTCGGCTTCGAACCTACCGGCCATTCCTTTGCTGACCTTCAGATTTATAGAAGAGACAGTGACAGATGCCTCTTTGAAGTCCTTTCTGATGGGCGGTTAAACGCATATATGACCTATCAGTTTTAGTCCGGCTGAGCACAGGGCCCAACTATTGCAATAAGCTTAAATGTTTTTTTCTCCTTATTGGTATTAGTGATACCTATGTGGGAGTGGGATGATTTGCTTTCATGGCACAACTGGAACAAGCTATTCTGGGCGCTTTTTATAGTGATAGGCATCATCCTGATAGCAGGAGCAGTAGCAGGGGTCCTGAGCCTGGTTGAAATCCTTATAGCCTTCATGGTCATTGCCATAGGAGCTGAGAAGCTGGGGGAGGAGATAAGCGACAAAAAACTGCAGGAGGAGCAGGGGAAGATAAACAGGGATTTGATTTTCATATCCAGATGGCTGGAGAACAACAATGTTTTCACAAGGCAGATGAAGGACAGGCACGAGCAGAGGTTTTTCAAGCTGGACAATAAGAGGGCGGATATTGAGAAAAAGCATGAGCTCGGTTACAGGGAGCTCGCAAAGAAAATCCTTGATGTTGAGAACAGGATGAACGAGGTCTCCAGGGCCCTTCTGCAGGAGATAAAGAGCATGGACCGGGACAGGAAATCAGAGCTCAGGAAGCTCGGGGACAGGATAACAAAGCTCAAATCCAGGGTCCTGAGGCCTCCAAAGAAAAGGAAATAAACTATTTAAATATATAACCCACTATAATCCTATAATTATTATAATCCGCAAGCCGCAAGGCGCACTGCTTCGGCAGGAGGATGAAAATGGCAGGGAAAGAAGTTAAGGCAGAGAAGAAACCAGGGAAGGAAAAGGCTGTTTCTAACAAGCAGGAAAAGCAAACAGAGGTTTCTGAAAAGCCGGTTGAGAATAAGCCCGAAGAAGCCTTAAAAGAAGAGCCCAAAAAGCCAAAAACTACCGAGGATTTCATAAAAATTGCAAGGGAGAAGGCAAAGCCCAGGAAGTTCGTCCAGAGCTGGGACCTCTGCATCAATCTGAAGGGCATGAACCTGAAGAAGCCCGAGAACAGGTTCAATCTTGATTTCACGCTTCCGGAGGGCAGGGGGAAGGATGTGAAGGTTGCCTTGTTTGCGGATTCCCTTGCCTCAAAGGCAAAGGAGGCGAATCTTGTTATAAAGAAATCTGAAATAGATTCCCTTGCAAAGGAGAAGAGGAAGCTAAAGAAGATTGTAAAGGAGCATGACTGGTTCTTCGGGGAGGCAACTTTAATGGTCCAGATAGGCAAGACACTGGGCCCTGTCCTGGCACCCAAGGGCAAGATGCCCAGGCCCGTTCCCCCGAACATTGACCCCGACCCGCTAATGCTTTCGGCAAAGAAGAAGGTGAGGGTTCAGGTAAAGGAGACCCCTGTGGTGCACATCCCTATAGGTTCGGACAGTATGGAGGACGGGCAGGTTGCAAAGAACCTTGATGCTGTGTTTGATTTCGTAAAGGAGAAGCTCCCGAAGGGCAGGGCGAACATAAAATCCCTTTATGTGAAGCTGACCATGGGCCCTGCCATAAGGGTGAGAATGAGGTAAGAAAATGGCCTCGGAAAAGAAAATCCAGGAAGTGAAGGCTGTTAAGGAGCAGCTCAGGGAATATCCTGTGGTGGGAATCCTGAACATGTTCAAGCTCCCTGCAAGGCAGCTTCATCTGATAAGGAACAAGCTCAGGGGAGAAGCCGTGATAAGGATAGTGAAGAAGCGCCTTATAACCAGGGCCCTTAAGGACTCCAGGCCAGGCCTGGATAAGCTCAGGGACTATATACAGGGCGAGCCTGCCCTGATTCTGAGCAGGACAAACCCCTTCAAGCTCGCAAGGATAATAGCTGAATCAAAGTCCCCTTCACCTGCAAAGCCCGGGGACATTGCCACAAAGGATATAGAGATTAAGGCAGGACCCACTACTCTCCCCCCTGGTCCTGTTATAGGGGAATTACAGAAGGTAAAGATACCCTGCGCTGTGGAAGGGGACAAGATATCCGTCACAAAGGACACGGTCCTGGTAAAGGACGGGGATGTGATAACAAAGGATATTGCAGGCGTTCTTTCAAAGCTCAGGATAGAGCCCATGGAAGTGAGCCTGAACCTCCTGGTTGCCTGGGAGGAAGGGGCAATATACGGAAGGGATATCCTTTTCATACCCATGGAGGAGTATATAGGCCGGCTCAAATCCGCAGCCTCCGGGGCATTCAACCTTTCTGTTAATATAAACTATATAACAGGGGATAATGTAGGGTTCCTGCTTTCCAAAGCCCATTCAGAGGCAAAGGCCCTTGCCCTGAGCGCAGGGGTTGTAACCCCTGACACCATAGGCCTTTTGATGGCAGGGGCCCAGGCAGAGGCTCAGGCCCTGGAGAAGAAGATAGAGGGTTAGAAAAATTCATGTTAATTTAGGAGGTATTCAAATGGCAAAGGAAAAGAAGGAGAAAAAGCCTGAAGAGATCGCGTCTCCTGAGAAGGAGAAGCGAGACGTCTCTTCGTCAGAAGAGACGAAGAAGCCAAAGGAAGAGCCAAAAGCCGAGGAAAAACCAGCAGAAGCGCCAAAAGAGGAGAAGGAAGAGCCAAAACCGGAAGAGAAGAAAAAGGAAGCACCAGCCGAGGAAGCTCCTGCAGAAGCAAAAGAAGAGCCAAAAGCAGAGAAGCCAGAGCCAAAGGAAAAACACCCAGTCAAACCCAAAGGCCCAAACATCATTCACGCAGCTTTGCTTCTGCATTCCGCAGGCAAGGAAGTGAACGAAGCCAATCTGAAGAAGGTGATGGATGCAGCAGGTATAAAGGCAGACAATGCACAGGTAAAGGCCCTGGTTTCCTCGTTAGAAAATGTAGACATTGACGAGGCTGTTTCCCAGGCCGTAGCAGCCCCAGCAGCAGCCCCGGCAGCTTCAGGCAAACCAGAAGAAAAGAAGGAAGAGAAAAAGGCAGAAGAGGAAGAGAAAAAGGCAGAGGAAGCAGTGGAAGGCATCTCAAGCCTCTTCGGATAGATTAGACATATGTCTAATAA
>JAUXAV010000241.1 GCA_030619735.1 Candidatus Aenigmatarchaeota archaeon
GTTGCCAAAAAAGTAAAAATCCAAACCCAGAACTTTTTCCCTGGATGGGCAACCAATGACTCGACACCGTTGGCAGAAACCGATTACCCAGTTGTAGCGATTGAGGTTCTTGTAGAGAATCTCCATGGAAAGGTAGAAACATGTCTTGCAAGTGATATTGAAAATCTCTATAAGTTATTCAGGGGGTGCACAGTCCATCTTGTTCCTTTGCTGGACAAATTCAGTAATATAGAGGGATACGAACAAAGGCCAAGAAGGGGGGGATTTGGATTATCGGGTGATGAAGGCGAGTCTATTTTTGAAATTGATGGAGACCGGTAGTTCAGTTATTTTTTCAATTTCCCAAAATCCTTAAGCATCTTCCTTCTTACCTTAGGGAACCTCATCCCTGCAGCCGGGTGATAGGTTGGCAGGAATCTTATTCCATTCTTTTTAAGCCACTCCCCCCTGTATGATTTCAGTCTCTTATCAGGGAAAAAGGAATTAAAAGCAACCTCGCCCATCAGAACGATAATTTTCGGTTTTATTATGGAAACATATCTGTCAAGATATGGCCTACAGGCCTCCAGCTCGTCCCTTTTTGGCTTCCTGTTTTTGGGCGGGAAGCAGCGCACAGGAGAGGTTATGAAGACATCCTTTCTATTGATGCCAATAGACTGAAGAATTTCATTGAGGAACATTCCGGCCCTGCCTATAAAGGGTTTGCCTGTTTTGTCTTCCATAGCTCCTGGACTTTGACCGCAGAAAAATATTTTAGCGTTCGGATTTCCTTCACCAGGAATAGCATTTCTTCTTGTTCTCCAGAGCCTGCATCTCTTGCAGTTTCTGATTTCCTCAGCAATGTCTGATAAACTATTCATATGGACCGGCCGGGATATTCAGCCCTGCTGAATGCGCCTGCGAGCGCAGCGAGCAGTGCGTTTGAACCCGGAGTTTCCGCCGTGCGAGGGCGGCGTCTTACCGTTGGACTACCGGCCCACTAAAGTGTTTTATTAACTAGTTCATTAATAATTAAAATGGCAATTGATATAGCTTCCATATTCAATATATTCATATTTATAGAGGCGCTCTGGCTCGTGATTCCCGCTTATGGTGCAAACGGGCTTGTGCCCCTGATAAAGGGGAAGAGGCCGATTGATTTTGGGAAAAGGCTTAAGGACGGCCAGCGGCTCTTTGGCCCGGGAAAGACCTGGGAGGGCCTGGTATTCGGGTGCATTGTGGGTGCAATCCTGGGGACCATACAGATGCTTGCATTTCCCTACCTGCCCTGGGGTTTGGCAGGCCCTGTTGCCCTGACCATAGTCCCCATGGGTCCTGTCCTGGGCTTCCTGCTGGGATTCGGGGCAATGGTGGGGGACCTGGCAGGCTCCTTTATCAAGAGGAGGTTCAGGATAGCAAGGGGAAAGCCCGCTCCCTTACTGGACCAGGAGGATTTCCTGGTAGGGGCCCTGCTGTTTGCACTCCTTGTGGTTACAATAAAGATTCACTGGGTCATTATGCTTGTTGTCATAACACCCGTATTCCATTGGGTGGCTAATGGGGTGGCATATCTGATAAAAGTCAAGGACCGGCCGTATTAGTTGCATTGATTTCAAGATAATAGTTTACTTGAGCTTAGAAATAATGAATTAAAAGAAGGAAATAAT
>JAUXAV010000071.1 GCA_030619735.1 Candidatus Aenigmatarchaeota archaeon
CCTACTATCTCTGCCCTGTAACAAGACTCAATCCGGGGTTTATTTGCCATGCCTGAATTATATCCGTTAATTTTATAAACCTATCTGTCGATATGTCAATCCCCGATTTAGCAGACATCACTTCCGTACCCCTCCATAAGCTCATTCCTGACATATACAGGGCTTCCTGTCCTGAGGGCAACAGAGATTGCATCACTGGGCCTTGAGTCCATGTTCAGGATTTTATTGCCCTGCTTCAGCAGGAGCTTTGCATAGTAGGTCCCGTTCCTCATACTCTCAACCTTCACCATAAGGACCTCTATCCCGAATTCCCCAACCATGTTCCCGAAAAGGTCATGGGGCAGAGGCCTCATGCCCATGGTCTTGTCCAGCCCCCTTGCAATGGAATATATCTGCTCCTGGCTGGTGGTCATGCTCAGCTGCCTGCATCCCGAGATGAGCAGGATTGCAAGGCCATTGGGATCCAGGTCAACAGCCACCCTGGAGAATCCCGAAATGGAGAGCTGGGGTATAGTCCCCAGACCATTTCCATCTCCAGGCACAGAAAATTCCCGGGCTCCCATTAAACTACCCAAAACCACGCCTATGGCTATTACAACAATCAGCAAGGAAATAAACCTCTTCATAATGATAATTGAAACCCTGACTATTATTCTTATCCCTCAGCACGTGCTGTGCAGGACGGCAATTACCTTCTTTCCTTCCCCTGCAAAGGCGTTGAAGACTTCTGCTGCCTTGGGGGTTGTCTCCAGAAAGAGCTCCACCTTCTTGTCCTCTGCCATCTGGGAAACCTCTTCAGGCACCTTCACAACCCCGTTAAATCCTGTCCCCACCACGATTATCTTCGGGTCCTTCTGCAGGAGCTTCACGAATTCGTCCATATCGAATAGATGGCTCTTCTTCCGCATCTCCGCCTTCCCGTCCCAGTATACATACATGTCCGAGTAATAGAGCTTCCCGTCTATCTTCAGCTCGCCCCATTTGACAGAATCTATCTTTACCATATGAATCATAGCCCCGCCAGGATTCGAATTCCCAGCAAAGGACCCTCAAGGTCCAATGCTCCTGGGTCGCGAGGTCCAGGGCCTCGCATCCTTGACCACTAGACTACAGGGCTTTAGTTAAAGCTTATATACTTAATTGGCTTTATATAATTAATATGATGTCCCAGGGCATGACAACTAAGAAGACAAAGACATTTTATTAGTCTTTATTCCTTTGCCCGGGGACAGGAACTCCTTTTGCATGCCTTCTGTCCCTGAGGGGACTCTATAAAGGTGATAAAAGGTGATGAAAGGCGTGAAAGCCGCCCTTATGGGCGCAACGGGTGCAGTAGGGCAGACGTATGTGCAGATGCTGGAAGGCCACCCATATATAGAGCTCTGCGAGCTCTCTGCCTCGGACAGGAGCAGGGGCAAAGCATATTCGGATGCTGTTGAGGGCAGATGGTATGCCTCTGCCGAGATACCTGAATACGTCAGGGATATGCAGGTCCTGGGCGAGGAGCCTGAATTCAAATCAAGACTGGTGTTCTCCACATCAAAGGGCGAAAGGGTGGGGGAGATAGAGAGCAATATGAGGGAGAAGGACTATTTCCTGGTGTGCAATACAGGCAGCCACCGGATGGACCCTGACATCCCTGTATACCTTCCAGGGGTGAATGACAGCCATCTCCGGGCAATCCCGGCGCAGAAAGGAAGGTATGGGGGATTCATAGTGACAAAACCCAACTGCACCACTGCCGGGGCTGCGGTTATATGCAAATGCCTTGACCATGAATTCGGGCTTGAGGCTGTCCATCTGGTAACCCTACAGGGCCTTTCAGGGGCAGGCATGCCGGGCGAGTCCGCAATGGAGATGGTGGACGGCCTGAAAACCCATATAGACGGGGAAAGGGAGAAGATGATAATGGAGCTGCCCAAGATACTGGGCGAATACAATGGCACGGAATTCGTGCCCCACCCGGTAAGTGTGGGTGTGATGTGCAACAGGGTTCCTGTCCTGCACGGCCATACCGAGTGCATGTTCGCAAAGCTGAAGAAAACACCGGGCAGAGAAACCCTTATGCAGGCGCTCTCGGAATCCCTGGGCATAGAAAGGCACCCTGGATTATACATGTCGCCTGAGAAGCCGATAATAGTGAGGGACAGGCCCCTGAATCCCAGGTTTGACAGGGAAGAGGGCAGGGGCATGACCGTGGTAGTGGGCAAGATATACCAGGACGATGTATGGGGTTACTGCCTTAATTTCATATCCCATAACCTGGGCCTGGGTGCTGCAGGCGGCTCAATACTGACAGCAGAGATTCTGAATGAAGGGGGGTATCTGGAATGACACCAGGCAAAAACCATGTGGCGGTGGAGTTCGGGGGCTCCGCATTCCTGGCGCTTGAGGATGAGATAAAACCCGTCATGGAATGCATAAAAAAATACCCCTGGAATAAATCAGCGGATATAAGGTACTGCACAGCTGCAGGAAGCAAAAAGTGTGAGAGATACCTGGACTGTTGGGCATACAGGAAAACAGCCCTGGCAATCAGGACAGATTTAAATCACCCGAGATAATAATTAAGTAACAGCACAAGTGATATTATATGAAAATCCTCTTATTGCACACGGATTTCATGGAATGGGAGCCCAGGAAGAAGGCCCTGAAATCTGCTGAGAAGACCAAGAAGGGAAAGGTAAGGGTCCCGGAGGCCCTGGTGTCCCTGACCTCAGTGGAGGAGGGTGATGAAAAGGACCCTGAGGGGGTTGCCAGGAAGGCCGTGGATGAAATCCTTTCTGTTTTCAGGGAAGTCAGGGCAAAGAACCTTGTTCTCTATCCCTATGTGCATCTTAGTCAAAACCCTGCAAAGCCGCACGAGGCTTTGAAAATTCTGAAGGGGATGGAGAAGCTCCTGAAGGGCAGGAAAATCCCTGTAAAGAGAGCCCCCTTTGGCTACTATAAATCCTTTACCATAAAGTGCAAGGGCCATCCCCTTTCCGAGCTCTCCAGGGAGATAAAGCCTGGGGGAGGGGGGAAAAAGGAAAAGAAAGAAGAGTTCCCAGAAGCGGTCAAGAGGGAGGAGACCCTCAAGTCCGACTGGCTCATACTGGAACCCGGGGGGAAGCTTCACAGGATAGAAATAAAGGCCGGGAAGATTTCAGGCTTCAATTTCAAGGGATATGAAAACCTTGAGAAGTTTGCAAGATATGAGATGGGGAAGAGCAGGGCAGTGAAGCAGGAGCCGCCTCATATAGCCTTAATGAAAAGGCTTGGCCTGGTCGGGTATGAATCCGGCTCTGACCCCGGGAACATGAGATATGCACCTAAAGGCAAGCTCATAAAGTCCCTGATAGAGGAATGGGTTACGGACAATGTTATAGATTACGGCGCAATGGAGGTGGAGACCCCGGTAATGTATGATTACGAGCACCCTGCCCTGAAGAAATACCTGAACAGGTTCCCTGCGAGGCAGTATACCGTGGAGACCCCGAACAAGAAGCTGTTTCTGAGATTCAGTGCCTGCTTTGGCCAGTTCATCCTCAGCCATGATGCAAGCATATCATACAGGAATCTTCCAATGAAGATATACGAGATGGCCTCAAGCTTCAGGGTTGAGCAGAGGGGGGAGCTTGCAGGCCTGAGGAGACTTCGCAAGTTCTCGATGCCCGATGTGCACTGCTTTTGCAGGGACATTCCCCGGGCAAAAGAGGAGCTGCTGAAGAGGTTGAAATTGGCAATAAAGATACAGGAGGGCTGCGGCTTAACGAAAGGGGATTTTGAATTCGGCCTCAGGGTTGTAAAGGATTTTTACAGCAAAAACAAGGATTATGCCCGGAAGATAGCAAAACTCTGGGGCAGGCCCGTGCTTGTTGAGATGTGGGACAAGAGATTCTTTTATTTCATCCTGAAGTATGAGTTCAATTTCATAGATAATCTGGACAAGGCAGCCGCCCTTGCAACAGACCAGATAGACGTGGAGAACGGGGAAAGGTTTGATATCCTGTTCACAGACAGGGACAACAAAAAGAAGCATCCCATAATCCTGCACATGAGCCCTTCCGGGGCAATAGAGAGGGTCATGTATGCGCTCCTGGAGAAGGCATACAGGGAGCAGAAAGCCGGGAAAAACCCTGTATTTCCCTTATGGCTCTCACCCACCCAGGTGAGGCTCTGCCCTGTTAACGAGGGATTCATAAAGGACTGCGAGAAGCTGGCAGACCAGCTGGAGAAGGAGCAAATAAGGGCTGACATAGATGACAGGGTTGAGGCTGTTGGCAGGAAAATCCGGGACTCTGAAGTGGATTGGGTCCCCCTGATTGTGGTCTTTGGGGAGAAGGAAAAGAAATCAGGCAGGCTTGCAGTCAGATTCAGAAAGACAGGAAAGATCAGGGCAATGAAACCAGATGAAATTATAAACCTTGTCAAAAAGGAAACAGAGGGCAAGCCCTTTAGAAAACTGAGCCTGGACAGGCTGCTTACAAAGAGGCCTGTTTTTGCAGTTTAGCAATTTTTTTCAGAGAAATACCGGGTATATTAGGGATAGTTATCCCTTTTAAAGCTTTTCCCATAATTATATTCATCAAATAACACCTGTATTCATGCTTACATTACAAGATACGAACACACAACCCATTGACCAGTTGACAGCCTGCTTCAATTGGATATAAAATCCCAACGGATTCCCATATGAGAAACGCACCCATGCACCCCTATTCCCGCAAACAGCGCAAAAAAAAGCAAATGCCGGTGCATTGATAAAGACAGGTTTAGCTTTATTGGAATCTGTTTCCAGGCATGATTTGCAAATGCTGTTTTCTGTCTTTTGCAGGCGGAAACCTGTCTGGGGTTTGTCTTGAGTTTTTTTGGCAGTAAAAGGTATTGAATTAATTTTTGTGTAGGCGGCAGGAGCCGCCTGATTAAGGGATTATGGTAAAGGATTTGGAAAGGAGTCTGAAAATGTTGGTTCTTAGCAGACAAAGAAATGAGTCCATTATGATAGGTCACGATGTTGAGGTCATGATAACGGATGTCCGCGGTGATAAGGTCCGACTGGGCATAACAGCCCCCAAGGACATACCGGTCCACCGGAGGGAGATATATGAAAAGATTAAGCGTGAAGGACAGAAAAAGAAAAATTAATTGAGCCAATCTGAGCGGGCGGCTGAGTGAAAAACAACAGAGTTCACAAGCTCTGTTCCATTATGTTTGTCCTCAAAGGCATAACTGGCGCTCAGTCGCCTTTGCAGGTGTAGCTCAGCGGTAGAGCCTTGGGTCATATTCGGGGCGTGGCGCAATTTGGTAGCGCATGCGGTTTGGGACCGTAAGGTTGCTGGTTCGAGTCCAGTCGCTCCGAGTTGGAAAAAGACCGGCCAAGTTGATTTCAAGAAAGGGGATATTCAGATGGATAATCAAATCAAACGCAGAGATGAAAATACTCTGAGTTGTCAGGATGTCAGGAGTGAGCTTGAAAGGCTTCTTCGGGAATGCAATAGTGAGGGGGAATTCAGGAAGGCATGCAAACAGGCATTTGAGGGCTTCAGCAGTGTTTATGTTTCATGGTGGCCGGACATCAGAATAGCAAACCTGTATATCCATGGACATGAGGTTGCTATCAACGCTGCTGTGAATGTATAAAGGCTTTCCTATTTGAAAGGACTGGAAATGGATAAGGAAGATTGTAAAAAAATATTAAATCATGATACAAATTTCCTGGTTGGTTTGGGTGTGATTTTCTTCGCAGGCATAGGACTCTTTTGGTTCGGAGTTATTATTCATAAAACCAGTAATATCATCGGAAATGTTATTGCTGGCGTGGGAATTCTGTTGGTTCTCTACTCTGTCTGCGCAGGCCTGTGGAGGCTCATATCCGGACCGAGGCTGCCAAGGAAAAGAAGAAGGTTGCAGGTGTAGCTCAGCGATAGAGCACCGGATTTGTAATCTGGAGGTCATGGGTCCGAATCCCATCACCTGCTTTGGACGCTTGTGTCCTTTTTGATTGAAAGGGGGTTCATCATGAAAGGGGCATTTAGT
>JAUXAV010000022.1 GCA_030619735.1 Candidatus Aenigmatarchaeota archaeon
CCCTGGAGAAGATGAAGACCCTGGTGCCTGAAAAGGTTGCTCAGGGAATAATAGGGATAAGGAATGGCAGGGTAAGGATAGAGCCCGGGTTCGATGGAGTCTATGGTCATCCGGTTTTTAACGGAAAAAAAAGAAAGGTTGGAAATCAGAAAAAATTAGGAAGACAGAAAAGCCTCAGTGATTTCAGTTAATAATATTCCTGCTGCCCGGTTCCGGTAACGGTTACAGAGGTTGTTGCATCCACATAATAGTCGTATTCCAGCCTGACCTCGATTGTCCTTTCCTCTGCTATGCTTGGCGCCCTTGTAATCCGGAGGTTGCAGGTAAGGTCATATGATTTTCCCTTCCATAAGTCAATTTTCTGGTATGTCTGGCAGTCTCCTGCCGTTCCCAGGCCATTGGGGAGGGTTATCCTAACATCCACTGGGTAGTCCTCCTGTTCAAAGGTCTTGAATTTTGAACCCGGCGCTCCTGGGCCTGTGTTTTCTATGTGTATTGTTATCGGGAATGTCCTGCCCCATTCGTCTGTTGACTTTATGTATTTTCCTGTTACCAGATTCACTGAAAGCGGGCCTGCTGTGTATGCTGTATCCTTTGTTGGGAGGGATTTGCCCATCTGCATAAGCCTTCTGAGTTCATCCTCATTGACCAGGGTAATGGGTTTTGTTGCAACGGTCTGGTATGAGTAGTAGACCCTTACAGCCGGATTATAGGTCTGGCTCAGGGTTCCCGCAAGCCTTGGGGCCTGCAGATCCCATGTAGTGGTGTCGGTTTCCCCCTCTGTCCCGTATTCCGGCCTTGGTGGTATCAGTGTTCCGGCAGAGCCCAGATACTTTGTCTTTACGAAAACCCCCCATTCGGTTGGGTCTATACCGGTTAATTCCGCCTCCACGTTCTCTGCCTCCATGCCGCCCTGGTTCTGGACCCTTATATAAAGCTTGACATCGTCATTGGATTCCACTGAAGAGAAGTCGGGTTCAAAGTTCAGTATTACAACGCCGGGTCCTGTTCCGCCTCCTGCACCTGTGCAGCCGGAAACCAGCAGGACAAAAAGCAGTAGGATTGGCAGTGAATACCTTATGATTGTGTTTTTCTTTTTCATTTCATTCCCCACTATAATTATATTGGGGCTTATTAATTTATAAGTTTGGGTCTTTGCCTAACCAGAGCTCACTATCACGTTCGTTGGCTTCCTGAATTCATATGTATATTCCACCCATCCCTTAAGGGTATAGGTCTTCTGTATCTCCACTGGTGAAGGCAGTATTTCACAGTACTTCTTTGCTGATTCCTTTTTTATCAGCTCCACCCCGTTCTTTTCGTCCTTAAAGGGGAGATTGCAGTATTCTCCTGTTTTCCAGTCTAAACCAGAAGGCAGGGGCTCTATCTCTATCTTGTTCGGGTCTATCTTGCCGGTCCCGGAGAGGAAGCCGGAGCCTACGTTTTTTATCTGCATTGATATCCTGGCAGTGTCCTCAGTCATGGGGTCAACTGATATGGGCTGCTGGTCTTCAATAATAAGGTGGGGCTTTACAGGGCCCTCTCCTACTGTTGGTGCTGCGGGTGTAATCCTCCAGTTTTCGCCCCTCCTTATCCTGCTTTCCAGCTCGTCCTTGTCCATGAGGGTTATCTGGGTTACAACATCTGTCTTGTACGGGTAGATGACCCTTACCTTCATCACGCATGTTGTCTTCAGGTTTATGTCCTTCTCTGCCACGAGCTTCCATTTGAATGTCTTTACCTGCTGCGGAAGCATTCTCTCATTGCTGAATTTGGCATCCCCTTCCAGTTCAAAGAGATTCTCGCAGTAGTCATAGAGCTCCACCTCAATATCTATCGGCTCCTTTCCCGGTTCCTGGAGGTTCTGGACATCTGCGTATATTGTTGTGGATTGGCCGGCTGAAATGGCTGCTGGTATCGGGTTCAGGGAATTTATTACTATGACATCAATTGAGCCTTCATAGGTCACTCCGGCTCCTGGGAAAATCCAGTCAAGGCCCGGTATGGTGCAGCCCGACACAAACACTGCAAGAATTGGCAGTAACAGGGCAAGCTTTTTCATTATTAATAATTGTTCGGTATTAATTTATATGTTTGCTGGTTTTCGCTCTTTGGACAAATCTTTTTATTACCTTTAAACAAAATATTAATGTGAGGGTTGTAATCAATATAGGAAACGAGCAAATGGCGGTAGAAAATGAAAATGAACAAACTAAAGATAACCGTTTTGGTTCTTACTGTTCTGCTAATCCTGGTCCTTGCCTATATAGGGCTTGACAAATACACGCAAGCCGTGCAGCAGGAGCAGCTAAGTATCTTCCAGCAGGGTGCGCAGTACGGCTATGAGCAGGCAATCATCCAGATAGTGCAGCAGGCCTCAGGATGCCAGCCGGTCCCTTTGTATATCGAAAACACCACAATCAATATGATTGCTGTCGGGTGCCTGTAGCCTTCGGAAGGGGGATAAACAGAAACAATCCACCGGCAGAAACAAAAAATCTTTTTATTCTCAGCAAACAAAATATTAGTATGAGCCTCCAAATCAACCTGAGCGACAGGCAGTTCGCTGCTCTTGCAGCATCTGTTGTAATAGTTCTAATCCTTCTCGGCATGGCCGGGGCCTACAATGAACCGCCAGGGGCAGGCGTGCCCATGATAATGGGCCATTCCGTTGACGAACTGAACCTGTCCCCCTTATACATAGACTGGGCAGCCGGGAGGGTCGGCATCGGGACGACGGCACCAGGGGATTTGTTGCATTTGAGCAGTTCTGGTGCTACAGAAATTCAGATTCACTCTACTGGAACAAACAGTCAGCCAGCTTTACGTATAAGGAATGATGGAGAAACTTGGCTGTTGAAGAATGATGGTACGAATGCAGACACTTTTGTTATTAAGGATACTACCGCCGAAAGGCTGGTGATAGACACAGATGGCAACGTCGGCATCGGGACGACGAGTCCTAGTCAAAAATTGCACATTAGTGGAACAGGGGATGTAGCGCTGGTTTTTACACGAGATAACGATGATTCTGATGGTAAGCTAGCTAATGCCTCCATTCAATATGATTGGGGTACAGAAGGTTTCGAGTTCAGGTTAAATGGAATAGCGGGGGGTGACACAAAGTTTTTCATCGGAGATAACGGCAATGTCGGCATCGGGACGACGAATCCGGGAGCGAAGCTGGAGGTTAGTGACGGCTATGTACTGGTCCCGGATCGTCCTGCATTTTCCGTATCCCTGTCTGCTCACTGGACCACACAGGGTGTAATATTATTTAATGCAATAGGAGTTAATAATGGCAATCACTATAGCTCCGCTACAGGGAGGTTTACAGCTCCAGTAGGTGCTTTATATCAGATTTGCTTTGGTGGGATGGAATATCCGGACGATGGACGATCATATGCGGATATTCGTGTCAATGGGGTGAGACCAACTGGAGGGCGTATTTATTCTTATGGGGGCTCTACATATGATGGGTCTTATAAATGTGTTATAGTGGATTTGAATGCAGATGATTACGTGGATGTTTACAATATGGATGCGAGCGGTCAGGGTTGGTATAAGAATCCATACGCGTCATTTAGCGGACATTTACTCTGATAATTGTATTCCAAAGCATGTTAGTAGCTATAAAGGAAAGCAGCGATACCGGCATCGGGACAGAGAGTTTGAGTGAGAAGCTGGAAGTGAATGGGAACATAATAAGTGAAAACAAAATTTAGCATCTGATTTTTAATAAAGGCAAGGCAATAAATTAATATGAAAGCGCAGATGACCATTGAGTTTGTTGTGGCAGCAGTTTTGTTTTTTTCACTAATACTTTATATTATGCTTTATCTGAATTCCAGCATTTCTGAATACAGGGAAGAATTCTATGTGGATGAGCTGCAGAGCAGGGCAATACAGATATCGGATATGCTGCTCCATGACAATGTGGTTGGGGTATCTAGGAGATATCCTGTTATCAGCCTTTCCCGTATTAATTCACTGCAGCAAAGGTGCGATAACTACTATCCCAACCTGCTTAGTGACCTTGACCTCAGGTATCATAGAATAAAGATACAGATAAATGAAAGCGATACTGGTAATGCGATACTGGATTGTCCCAGTGTTATCAGCATACCGGAGAAGGCAACAAAGGTCAGTATAATGAGGTTTGGTGTTCTGGATACCACAAATGAGACAGTAATAGTGAATTTATGGATGTGGTAAGGGGAATGGATTTTTAAGTATTGGTTCAATAATAATATTCATGCATGTGATAATTGCCGGGGGCGGGAAGCTGGGAGAGGCATTGGCAAATCTTCTTGTAAATGAGAAGCATGATGTTGTCCTTATAGAGAAGGACGAGAAGGTTTCAGAGGAGCTGGCTGAAAGGCTGGATGCCCTGGTTCTGCACGGGGACGCCTCTGACAGCAAGATACTGAAGGATGCGAATATTGAGAAGAGCGATGCAGTGGTTGCAATGACAGGGGATGACAAGACAAATCTTATGATATGCGAGGTTGCAAAGTCCTTTAAGGTCTCTTCTATTGTATCAAGGATAAACCGGGTAACAAATGAGGGGATTTTCGTAAAGCTCGGGATAACCGCTTCCATAAATACCACTACTTCAGCTATCCTGGCATTCAAGAAGGTCCTGGAGAAGCCAGGCAAGAGGCTTGTAAACCTGGTGGCAGGGGAAAAGGCAGAGGTGTTTGAGATGCTTGTTTCTGAGGGTTCTCAGGCCATTGATAAAAGGATAAGGGAAATGGAGAAAAACTTTACCATAGCTGCCATATACAGGAATGGTGAGATTATGCTCAGGAAGCCGGATAAGAGGATGCAGGAGGATGATGTCCTGATAATATTCGCGCCCCTGGAAGAGGCAAAAAGGATTGAGGGGATGTTCTAGGACGCAATCTTTTATTGACAAAAACCAAAAATAATACATGAAAGGACTTGATTTCTTTTTCAGGCCCAAGTCCGTGGCGGTCATAGGGGCCTCCAGGGACAGGGAGAAGATTGGCTACTGTGTTCTGAGGGAGATGAAGAAGAGGTATAAGGGGAGGGTCTATCCCATTAATCCCAGGGCCAGGAGCATAATGGGGCTGAAGTGTTATAGCAGTGTAAAGGACCTGGGGGATTTGGACCTGGCTGTGATAACCGTTCCCTGCAGAGTGGTTCCACTGGTTCTCAGGGAATGCGTGGAAAAGGGGATAGAGGCTGTTGTTATAATAACATCCGGCTATTCTGAAACCGGGAAAGAGGGGAGGGATAGGGAGGAGGAACTAAAAAGGATTATAAGGGGCTCCAGGACCAGGGTAATAGGGGTCAATTGCCTGGGGATATACGATGCGTATTCCGGGGTGGATACGCTCTTCCTTCCTGAAAGCAAGTTCAGGAGGCCCGGGAGGGGGGGCATAAGCTTCATAACGCAGTCCGGAGCATTCGGCTCCACTATCCTGGATTTGATGTCCTTTGAGGGTATAGGGATTTCCAAGTTCGTGTCCTATGGCAACCAGACGGATGTGAAGGAGAATGAATTACTGGAATACCTGGACCGGGACAGGAAGACAAGGGTGATAGTCGCATATATAGAGGGGATCTCTGACGGCAGGAGGTTCATGGGGGTGGCGGGGAAGGCTGTAAAGAACACCCCTGTTGTAATATTCAAGGCAGGCAAGACAGAGATGGGGAGCAGGGCGGCATCATCCCATACCGGCTCCCTGGCAGGCTCCTACAGGATTTATGAAGCTGCCTTTAAGCAGACAGGGGTGCTGGAGGCCCAGTCGGTTGAGGAGATGTTTGACTTTGCAAAGGTCCTGGAATTCCTTAAACCCCCAAAAGGGGACAGGATTGCAGTGGTTACCAATGGCGGGGGGTTCGGGGTGATAATATCGGATGCTGTAATAAGGAACGGCCTGAAGCTTGCGGACTTCAGTGGGGAGTCCAGAAGGAGGCTGAGGGGAATTCTTCCTGGCTATGCCAATATACATAATCCCCTTGATTTGATAGGGGATGCTGACAAGGAGAGGTATGAGAAGGCCTTGAATGTTTTGATTAAGGACCCGAATGTTGATGGTGTAATTGCGATTCCCCTTTTGCAGACCTTTTCGCTTGAACCAGGGGTCATTGATGTGATTGCAGGGATTAAGAAGAAGACAGGGAAGCCCATAATAGCATGTGCCACCGGCGGCGGCTACATAAGGAGGCATCTGGCAAGGCTGGAGGGGAAGGGTGTTCCGGCATATATAAGCCCTGAAAGGGCGGTAAGGGCGATGAAGGCGCTGGTTTATTACGGGAGGGTCAAGGATTCATAGCTTCTTCAGAAACTTTCTTATAATTTCTTCAAGGCCCGGCCTGCTTATTACCTTTAATTCATACCCTATCCTGACTATTGGCTTGTTCACCTTCATTATCCTGCGCAGGTCTATCGGGGTCCCTGCAATCACGGCATCGCACTTTATACTGTTTATTATCCTTTCAAGCTCCCTTACCTGTTTCTTTGAGTATCCCATTGCGGGAAGGACCCTGCCGAGGTGGGGATATCTCTTATAGATTTTCTTTATGGAGCCCAGAATATGGGGCCTGGGGTCCGCTATACTGCAATTGAACTGTCTGGCTGCTATGGTCCCTGCCCCGTAGGACATCCCTCCATGGGTCAGGGTGGGGCCGTCCTCGATTACGAGCACGCTTTTGCCCTTTATAAGGTTCGGTTCGCTTACTGTTATTACAGAAGCAGCATCAATAACTATGGCAGAGGGGTTGTATTTTTTGATGTTGTATTTTACAAGCTCTATGTCCTTCTTTTTTGCTGTCCTTTCCTTGTTGATTATTATGACATCGGCCATCCTGAGGTTGGTCTCCCCGGGGTAATAGGATATCTCATGTCCCGGCCTGTGGGGGTCCACTAGGACTATGTGGAGGTCTGGTTTGAAGAAGGGGAGGTCATTGTTGCCCCCGTCAAAGACTATTATGTCTGCTTCCCTTTCTGCCTCTTTAAGAATCTTCCCGTAGTCCACGCCTGCAAAGAGCAGGGTGGTGCTGTCAATAAGGGCTTCGTATTCCTCCCTTTCCTCTATTGTGCATTTATATTTGTCAAGGTCCTGGTGGGTTTCATATCTCTGGATTATCTGCTTTCTGAGGTCTCCGTAAGGCATGGGGTGCCGGACCGCGACCACTTTTTCTCCCATCTCCTGCAGGATTTTGCATATATAGCGGGTGGTTGGGGATTTTCCGCATCCTGTCCTGACAGCAGTAACTGCAATGACGGGTTTTTTGGATTTCAGCATGGTTGATTTGGTTCCCATCAGCCAGAAATCGCAGCCCAGGGAATTGGCCAGGGATGCCCTGTGCATGACATGGAAATGTGGAAGGTCTGAATAGGAAAGCACGATAATATCTGCATTATATCTTTTGACAAGATTAGGGAGGTCCTCTTCCGGGAATATGGGGATTCCTCCTGGATAAAGCCTGCCCGCAAGCTCCCTGGGGTATCTTCTCCCTGTTATGCCCTCTATCTGGGCTGCTGTAAATGCAACCACCCTGTAATCAGGATTGTTTCTGAAGAATAGGTTGAAGTTATGGAAGTCCCTGCCTGCCGCTCCCAGGATGATGGCCCTTTTTGGGGTTTTCATGGTTTATAATTGGTTGGCCCTGAATAAATCCGTAATAGTATTCCTTTTATGAATTTTTTCATAACAGTCCCTTTTTAAATTTTTATTCCAATGCCTAACTATGGGAAAATCAGACCCTAGGCAAGACAGTACGGATTTTAATTTACTCGAAATATTCGAAAAAACAGCTGACAGGGCAGGTCATTTGGTTCTAAGCATGGCTGCCGGGGGAATTATCGTAGAGAGCCTTGACCGAAGAAAGACTACTCATCAAAAACTAAAATCAATAAAACCTTATATTGAAAAGATGGGTTGTTTGGGGATAGATAATCAGATTCCGGAATTTGTTTATAACATTCTAATGAGGAAAATTTCAGAAGCCCCGGAGCAGATTAAGGGAGTTGAAAGACTTGATAAAGTAGAAAAAGATGCTACTGGTGTTCTTGCATGTGTCTATATAACAAGGGTTATAAAAGAAGCATGCAGCTATGGTTCGAGTGTAAATGAAAGGCTTAAAGCAATGCGTAAATATATAGATTCTGTTGGGAATCTATTCAGCAAAGGATTGGAATCGGATGATTTGTTAATAGATGGGATATTTGATGCAGTTGGTGCGGATAGGGAACTTGCTTCAGCTTTGTATAAAGGGGTTGATATTAAAAAAATAATTAAACAAAGATTTATGGAGACAAAAGGCGCTAGTATAGAAAAAAGTGGTCGTGGAAGTAAAGCAGGTGCGACTCCTAAACCAGTAAAAGGGAAAGCCAAACCTAAAACAGTTAGGTTTTTTATTAATCAGAAATATGGTACCAAAGCAAAGCCTGGTGTAAGAAGGCTGGTTAAAAATAATCAACAAGAGCTTCTAAAACTGGGTTTGATAGAGCCTGGAAGAAGAAAAAATAGTTACAGTGTGGTGAATGAAGCAGGGCTTGAGGAAAAGATTAATGATTATAGATCTGCGCAGAAAAAGTTTAAAAGCTTTAGACAATTGAGTCAATTTTTGTCATTGAAATTTAAGGATAGAGGGGACTATAGAAAAGCAATGAATAAACTCAGGCCTCATTTGCAAGAACTTGAGGCTGATGGTTTATTGGTGCCTGGTGTTGGTGGAAGAGGTGGTTACAGGATATATGATGAGAATGGGGACAAACTTCTGGAAAGGATGAAAGGATACGGTATAAAAGTGAAGGATTCCAAAAGGAAAAGTCAGGCTTTAGGGTCAGCAAAAAAACAAGCCAAACAAAGATCAATTAGTGTATTTGTTGGTTGCAGTTATGATACTAGATTGCGACCTGAAATAAAAAAAATAATTTCAGATAATTCTCAAGAGCTTCTAGACCTGGGTTTGATAGAACCTGGAAAGCAAAAAAATAGTTACAGGGCAGTGGATGAAGCAGGGCTTAAGGAAAAGATTAAAATTTACAGATCTGGTGGTATTGATTAAACTTTTATTTCAGTTAATGCAAATAAATATATAAGAAGATGGCTTTATGGGAAATAGTATAAATATAGACAATGTTCTTGGTTCTATTGATTTATCTCGCGCCACCCGCTTCCTGATGGATGATTATTTCTCACGTGATGATGGTAGTGAATATAAATATGGATTTTTTTTATTCGCTGAGACTGCAGGTAAGGATTATTTCGAGGATTTCTTTAATGGCAAGATGGAAGCTGCTCAAGACCTGAATGGGCAGGTTTATAGTGCAGAAAAGCTAAAAAAGATGGGTTATCCTGTTCCCATATCCTGTGAAGGGGTAACAATGAATGGTGAGGAGTTATATGGCCTTCTTTTTTCTATGAATAAGTGTGTAAAAGGTACGAGAAAGGGTAAAGTGCCAAATTCAAGGTTAGGAAGATATATAAAATTACTCAAACAAAAACCAGAAACCAATACTGGTCAGGCACCGAAGACCGGAACATATACGGAATTAAATCCCCGGGGGGAGGGAAGACAAACAACAGGCATGAGACCATTTCGTACAAAGCGGGAGCAAGTTCTCAGTATTGACCAGATATGGGGGCAGTTTCATAAGACCCGGGATGATTATTTCCGGAACCTGCTTATGGAACATTACAGGAGCCTGGTAAGATATTGCGCCGAGCGGTTGCACAGCAAATTACCTGATATGGTTGAGCTGGATGACCTTATCGGTGCGGGTATTTTTGGACTGATGGATGGAATAGATGCATTTGACCCGGAAAGGGGTGTGAAGTTTGAGACATACTGCTCACCCCGTATAAGAGGTTCCATTCTTGATGAAATGCGAAGTATGGATTGGGTGCCGAGACTGGTCCGGGCAAGGGCCCATCAGTTGGCAAGGGCTACACATTCGCTTGAGATACATCTTGGCCGCAAACCCAGTGAAAAGGAAATCGCTAAAAAACTGGATATGGATATGAAGGAGTTCGGGAGGCTCCAGAGGGATGCGAAGGCGGGCAGCCTGGTTTCGTTGGATACCAGATATAACGATGGCAACAGCGAAAAAGATATTCGTGAAATAGATACCATTAAAGACCCGCATGCTGAAACCCCCCTGGCTGAGTTTCAAAAAAAGAGCCTGAAGGAGTTGCTTACCAAGGGCCTGACCCGGGGTGAGCGGCTGGTTGTTGTCCTGTATTATTATGAAAATATGACCATGAAGGAGATAGGGGAAACCTTGGACCTTTCCGAATCCAGGGTGAGCCAGATGCATTCCAGTATAATAGCGAGGCTGAAGGCGCAAATGCATGGGAAGATGGAAGAATATTTTATGACACGCTGAGTGTTTATTTTTATTCCGGAAAGCCAAATAATAACAGGGGTTGGATGGGGATGGAGATTTCTGAGAGGGAGAAGGAACTTCCCAGGCAGATGATTGCAGAGCTCATAAAGATTGCTGCAGAGGGGAAGAACATAATCAGCCTGGGCCCGGGCGAGCCTGACTTCACCACGCCAAAGCATATAATTAATTTTGCAAAGAGGAGGCTTGACCAGGGCTATACACATTACTCTCCGCCTGGCGGGAGGAGGGAACTGAAGGAGGCCATATGCAGGAAGCTTAAGAAGGAGAACAAAATAAATGTGGGGCCTGGGCAGGTTGTTGTTACCACGGGCTCCACTGAGGCCATAATGCTTGCATTGATGTGCATGATTGACCCCGGAGAAGGGGTTATCATACCTGACCCGGGGTTCCTGGCCTATAAGCCTGCTGTGGAGATTCTGAGCGGGATACCCATATCCATTCCGCTTCTGGAGGAGGACGGATTCCAGTTTGATATAAGGAAGGCAAGGAACCGGATTATTCCGGAAAAGACCCTGGCCATTATCCTGAATTCCCCTTCAAACCCCACAGGAACCGTATTTACCAGGAAGACGCTGGAGGAGATAGCTGATTTTGCAGTGGAGTATGAGCTGTTCATAATATCTGATGAGGCATATGAGAAATTTGTTTATGGGGATGCAAAGCATATCTCCATTGGTTCCCTGAACGGGATGGAGGAGCATGTGCTGACCCTGCAATCCTTTTCAAAGACATACGCTATGCCGGGGTTCAGGGTGGGGTATGCTGCCGGGCATGAGAAGATTATAAAGGCTATGACGAAGGTCCATGTTTATACGAGCATATGCGCCCCCACCATATCGCAGGAGGCTGCCTTAAAGGCACTTAAGGGTCCCCAGGGCTGCATAGAAAGGATGAGGAAGGAGTATGACAGGAGGAGGAAGCTTATTGTAAAGGGATTGAATGATATCCCCGGGATAAGGCGCCTGGAGCCCCCTGGGGGGGCCTTCTATGCGTTCCCCAATATATCCGAATTCGGGATGAGTTCCCTGGCGTTTTCCAGATGGCTGCTGAAGAATGCCAAGGTGGCAGTGGTCCCGGGGACAGAGTTCGGGATGCACGGGGAGGGCTTCATAAGGTGCTCCTATGCGACTGCATATGAGAAGATAGAGCTGGCGCTGGAAAGGATGGAGAAAGTGCTGAAGAAGCTGAGATAATTATTCTATTCCGAAGGCGGATAGGAGATTGTCCATTTTTATCCATCTGCCGTCCTCGTAGTTTCCCTGTTCCGCATCGCTTATCCTGAGGAAGAGCCACTGGCCTGAATTTCTCCAGGCAAGGAATCCGATAGCGCCTGCATTCTTGCACCAGGAATTGAAGCGTTCCAGCTGGTCTTTTGCGAGCTTGGGCTTCCTGACATGGTTCTTACATTCCAGGCCGAGGATGAGGCCGTTCTTTATGGCGACGATGTCAACAGGGCTTACGTGCCCGCCGCTTGAGGCTTGGCGGACGCAGGAAAGCCCTCTGCTGTTCAGGAAGTTCAGAATTTCCCTCTCTGCCCTGAATCCCTTCGCATAAGTCTTCATGGTATTATATTTCCCTGGTGGAATAAAAAGGCTTTTAAATACCCCCTGTCAATAAGCGATTATGGATAAATTAATTGACGAACTGGGGCTTGCAAGGGATGGGTTGGCAAAGAATATCATGGGAGAGATTGTATTCTCCAATAATCCGGAGAGGGTCATAAGGAAGTGGAGGGAGATATTCAAGGTCAGCCAGAAAGAGCTTGCGGGGAGGCTGGGAATAACATCTTCTGTGATATCGGATTATGAGAGCGGGAGGAGGAAATCTCCTGGCATAAGGGTCATAAAGAAGTATGTCAATGCCCTGCTTTCCCTGGACAAGGAGCGGGGAGGGGAGATGGTATCGTCCTTTTCAAAAGCGTCTGATTCAGGCCCGATATCCCCTGCCATAATGGATATAAGGGA
>JAUXAV010000030.1 GCA_030619735.1 Candidatus Aenigmatarchaeota archaeon
TTCACCCCCGGGGGTTCAATATATACCTGTCTGCACAATAATAAACTATGAAGGGCCAAGCACCAGTTTTTGAGCAGGTCATGCTCTTTGCAGTCGGTGTAGCCATATTCATTGTATGCTTTTCAATGTTCAATATATATGAAATCTATTTCACAGACATAACAATAGAGGACCAGCTGAATGGAGTAAAGAATTTTATAATATCAAACATATTAAGGCTTTCCAAAAATCCTGAAAATTTCTCTATTGTATTAGAGATACCAAGGAGGATACTCAACCAGCCATACGAGGTCACCCTTTCTGATAATGGCATTAATATAACAGCAGCAGTGTCAAGGGCCCATGTAGAATCAGGGATTTACAATCTAACTGAATCATTCGAATTCAGCGGGAGCATATTAAGTTCCCATGGCAAGCATATAATTTATAAAAAGGGGAACAAAATAATAATAGGATAGGATACCGACTCATACCAATAAAGGGCAAAATGGGGTAAAATGCCGAGGCTAAGGATACCAAGAATAAAGAAGGCAGAGCGTAAAGGAAAGATAAGCATAGCTGCTATAATAAAAAAATTAATATCAGGCCACAAAATTCTGGAAAGGGAAAGGAAAGCAAAGGCAGCAGGGGCCGGATTAAGAGCAGGCGGGCCGTATGCCTTCCCTTCTGAAGTCAAACTAAAGGGCGAATTAAAGGGCAAACTTGCACCAGCAGAACCAGAAAAACCAACAGGAATTGAAATACCAACCGGGAAATGGTCAAAGGGGCTCATACCTGCAGTTAAACCAGAAGAAATCGGAGAGGAACTCAGGGCCATAGACATATATTATCCCCTGATCCCGTATTCGCCAAAAAAGGGGGAAAGGGTTTTTGCATACGCAAGGATAAAATGGGACCCCAAAGAAGGGGCGGTGCTGTATAATGTAATAGAACCCAGGCTTTCTTCCGAGGACAAGGAAATGATTGAAAAAATCAAGAAGATGCTTGAAGAGAGGCTGGACATAAGCTTTACAAAGCTGGGCAAGATAAAGGCAAAGGAATTATTGAGAAAGGAAATCGAGGAAACACTATCTATAATGACAGGTATCCCGCAAGATAAAAAGGAAATCCTTGCCTATTACATAGAAAGGGACACCATGGGCTTGGGCCCAATAGAACCCCTTATAAATGACCTGGAAATAGAGGACATATCATGCGATGGGGATGGAATCCCCATGTATGTATATCACAGGGACCCCAGGTTTGCCAGCCTAAAGACAAACATAGTAATTGAAACAAAAGACGAGCTTGACGCCTTTGTAATGAGGCTTGCCCAGAAATGCGGAAAGATGATATCCATTGCTGAGCCCCTTCTGGATGCATCCCTCCCGGATGGTTCAAGGCTCCAGGCAACCCTGGGAACAGACATAGCAAGAAGAGGCTCAAATTTCACGATCAGGAAATTCACAGAAAAGCCCCTCACACCAACCCATATGCTCAAATTCAAAACCCTGGACTCCACGGAGCTTGCATTCCTCTGGCTTGCAGTGGAGAACGGGAAATCCATGCTGCTTTCCGGAGGGACGGCGACTGGAAAGACCTCCTTGCTAAATGCACTCTCCCTCTTCATAAAACCGAGCTTCAAGATTGTCTCCATAGAAGACACCCCGGAGCTGAGGCTTCCGCACCCCCACTGGGTCCCCCATGTAGCCAGGACGCCAATAAGCATAAAGGGGGAGAGGGGTGAAATCAGCCTTTTTGATTTGCTAAAATCCTCCCTCAGGCAGAGGCCGGACTACCTTGTTGTAGGCGAGGTAAGGGGGAAGGAGGCCTATGTGCTTTTCCAACAGATAGCCACAGGTCATCCATCAATGGCAACAATCCATGCAGCCTCCATACCGCAGCTTGTTGACAGACTGATTACACCACCAATATCCCTTCCGCCAACACTCCTGGAAAACATTGATATAATAGTATTCCTTGTCCTGGCAAGAAGGAAGGGAAAATATATGAGAAGGGCGAATGAGATACTTGAGGTAAGGGGGGTTGAGAAGGAGAAGCTTCTGACAACAAAAATATTCCAATGGAAGCCCGTTTCAGATGAATTCGAAACGGTTGAGAAATCAAAGATCCTGGAGGATATCGCAAAGAGGCAGGGCCTGACAGAGGAGACCATAAGGGATGAGTTAATGAGGAGGAAAAGGATACTGGAATGGATGAAGGAGAGGAAAATTTACAATTATGAAGAGGTTTCAAGGATTATAAGCACATACTACTCCAATCCAGAGAAGGTAATGAACCTGATTGAAACATAAAGGATTAACGGATTTACATGATAAGAAAAATAGCATTCAAATTATTCGGTAAGCTGCTGCTCCCCTATCTCAGTTATTTTGATTCCCTCGGGATACAAATAAGGTCCACAAGGATGAAGATATCAGTGCATGAATATGTATGCATAGTCTTTTTTGCATCAATCCTGGCGTTCATAATTTCCCTTATAACAGGATCAATACTGATACCCCTTCTAGCAGAAAATGCCCCCTATTCCTATACCCTGGCTATAATATTATCCTTTGCCGCCACTGCTGCGGTATTCATGCTGACTTATTATTACCCAAACATGAAGGCAAATTCAATGAAATCCAGGATAGACCGCGCACTCCCGTTCTCAACGGCCCATATGACTGCTGTGGCATCATCAGGCATTAACCCGGCAGAGATATTCAAGATACTCTCCATGAAGGAGGGGGAGATAGCAAAGGAGGCAAAAATCATATATAGTGACGTGAAGATGTTCGGAATGGGGATATCCGCTGCCCTGACAAAGGCAGCAAACCGGACTCCCTCCACGCAGTTTGCAGAGCTTTTATGGGGAATGATATCCGTTATTACTACAGGGGGCGACCTGGAAAATTACCTTGCTGAGAAAACCAGGGGATATATGATAAATTACAGAAGAATCCTTGAGGATTATTCAAAACAGATATACCTTTATACAGAAATATACATAACCCTTATAATAGTGGGAACCCTGTTCTTCATAGTTCTGTCATCCATAATGTCGCCCCTCACAGGCGGGGGTGCACTGTTTATACAGACATTCCTGGTCTTCGTCTTCACGCCCCTGATTTCAATAGGGTTCATAATACTGTTAAAGACCCTTTCCCCGACAGGATAGGATAGATATGAAATTCAAATACAAGGTACTTTCGGTTTCAATAATAGTGGCAGTGATACTGGTATTATCGGCAGCCCTATTAATAGCTGACCCTGGCACGGTTGGTAATGTCTTTGTAATATCCCTTTTCATAATAATAATCCCCTATTTTATATGCGAATATACGGGCTACATGTGGCTCAAATTAGTTGAGAAACAGTTTCCGAATTTCATAAGGGATTTGGCGGATTCAAAGCGTTCCGGCATGTCTTTACCAGAGGCTGTACACATATGCTCAAGAACAAACTATGGCAAGCTCACAGATGAGATAAAAAGCATGTCCAATAGATTAACCTGGGGAACCCCCTTCATCAGGGTCATGGAAATATTTAACAAAAAAGTGGAAAAATCAAAGATAATAACAGAG
The DNA here is from genome assembly GCA_030619735.1 of Candidatus Aenigmatarchaeota archaeon. Taxonomy (GTDB): domain Archaea; phylum Aenigmatarchaeota; class Aenigmatarchaeia; order QMZP01; family JAUXAV01; genus JAUXAV01. The sequence goes on from JAUXAV010000030.1 coordinate 3,567, forward strand.
GCCCTTGATATAATTAAGGAATCATACAGGTCCGGGGGCAACATAACGGCAACATTAGACTCCGTGGCAAAGGATATAAGAACACTCCAGGACGCCGAGGAGGAGAGGAAAAGCCTTGTGAAGCAGCATGTAATGATAATGTATGCCATATTCTTCATATTCCTTGCAGTCTCCCTTATGATAATATATGTAATGGTTCCCATGATGATGGGGGTTCCAGAGGGAGAAATGGAAGCACTGGCATTCAGATTTGTAAATCCCTGCCCTGTCGAAATCCCTATGTTCCCCTGCAACCTTTTCTATAGCTTATGCATGGTATTCAGTGTTTCCCCCGGAATAGCATGCTATTACATATCCCTTTTCTTCTTCATACTCATAATACAGGGCATATTCTCAGGCCTTATAGCAGGACAGCTTGGTGAGAACTCTATTGTTGCAGGCGGAAAGCACTCCATCATAATGGTATCTGCCGCAATCTCCATATTCATGTTCCTGGCAAAGATGGGCTTTCTCCCCACCTAAACCGCTTCTGTAAAACTAAATAAATACCCAAGATAAATAAAATAATGCCCTGGAATGACCTTTTTGTAAAGCCCATACTCAATAACGGGGGCTTCAACCCCCTGAACACCCTTGTACTGGGCCTGATACTCGTTGCAAGCATCTTCCTTGTATATAAGCTCATAAAGAGGCTTAATGTCCCCATAGACAGCAGGTTCTTCATAGCTGTCGCCCCCTTTATCTTCTGGGCGGCCTCCACCCGTGTCCTTCGCGACTTATTCTATGCCCAGGCAGTCCAGAACCTGGGCCAGTACCCGGGCTTTTTAACAGACCTGGGAACCAACATATCCGCCATATCCTCCATAGCCTACTCCCATATAGTCTCCATCCTCCCAATCCCTCCCCTTGCCTCTGCCCAGTCCTTTCTGATATCCTGGTTCATTACCCCATCCTCAGGCAGCTATGTGATAACCTTCCTCCTTGCCCTGGGGGTATTCCTGCTCTCCCTCCTGATTCAGAAAAAGACAAGAATCCCCTACTGGAAGCCCATGCTCATAATAGGCCTGGTATTCTGCATCTGGAACCTCCTGCTCATGCCAGTCCTGACCCTCCAGCCCCTTGCCCTTGTTCTGGGAATAACCCTTGCCTGGACCCTGGGCTTTTTCCTCCTGACATTCCTGGGCAAGAAATACAGCATAAAGCCCCTCAGGACGGTATTTACAAGGGTAAACTCCGCCATCCTCTCCTTCCATATGCTTGACGCCTCAGCTACATTCGTTTCCCTTAGCTTTTTCGGCTATTCAGAGCAGCATGTCCTCCCCAACCTCCTTATACCCTTTCTGGGACCCGCTTCCATGTTCCTGCTCAAGCTCCTGGTCCTAATCCCGGTCCTCTACATAATAGACAGGGAAACAGAGCCAGGAAACTTCAGGAACTTCCTGAAAACCTGCATAATAATCCTGGGTCTGGCTCCTGGTTTAAGGGACCTGCTAAGGCTCCTCCTTCTGGTATAAACCAATCCTGATAAGCTTTACCATTAAAGGGTAACAAACTACGATAGGTTTAAAAAGCTTTCGGTCCATAATATAACAATTCCAAAACAGGAGGAAAATATGACAAACGGAAATAATGTAGATTACAAAGGCATGATAAGTGACCTTCGCAAAGCAGCAAGTGCATACCGTAATGGCGGCATAGGATTGAATGAGCTTAAATCAAGTCTTGAGGGACTTGAAGCTGAAAAAGGAAACATCACACCTATGTTAAAGGGCAGTTATACAGCTGCTGTTAGTGATACAAAGAATGCAATCTTATGTGCTGAAAGAGGAATGAATGAAGCAGGAAGCGGAAGGAAGCGTGGAAAGAAAACCCTTACACTGGCAACTGTTGGTGTACTAGCTCTTGGAGCAGCTGCCTACCATTATGTCAATAAAATTGTTAAATATTTTAGCTCAACCCCCGCACCAATAGCAAGAATATATGAAGGCGCCTTGCCAAACCTTGAACCCACACCTACACGTATCCGCTTCAAACTGAAAAACAACAGGACCAGCTTTGATGCTGGAGGCACAGCCCCAGCCGGTGAGTTCAATGCTAAAGCCAGTAGAATATGGGCAAACACAAGCATCCATTTCGACAGCGATGGCAACCTTTCCCTGAAGGTAACAGACAGCAACGACCCAAATAAACTCACTCTTGCCCTCTATGACAACGCAAACGGCGCTAAACTGGTATTTGACGGCACAGATGCAGGGCAATACACATCAACAATAATCAACGATTCAAACGAGCCAGCACCCGGACCAAGAGAACCAGCAGATGTAAATGAACCAGAAACAACCACAATAAGATATCTGGACTTGCCAGACACAGATTCAGAACCAAACCAACCCAGATAATCCCAGAAACTCTATGACTGGTTGTTTTATAATTAGGTGAGAGGATGGCAAAAAGAAGAAATGGAGGCTCAGAGAGGCGCGAATCCATGAGGAAGCTTGTGGAGAGATATATAGATGGAAATGCCACTACAGATGAGGTTACAACCAGGATTGATGGCTATGCTGGATATCTTGGTAAAATCAAGCCAGACGAAATTGATTCAGAAACACTAAGGAGCATTGCAACCACTGTAAAAATAGCAAAATATGCTCTTAGACTGATAAAAGAAAGCGGAAAATATGGCTCATTGGACACCGATGAACAACTGGAATTCGATTTACTTGCAGAAGCGTTAGGGGAAAATTATAAAGCGCTTGCAGATTCAGAAGGATACAAATCGGCGCGAGAAAGAATTTCCAGTGCAATTGATGATTTTATCAGCAATGCATCCCCACAACCCTCCGAACCAGTGGTGCTAGAAGAACCCTCAGAAGTAGTAGCGGAGCCAAAAAAAACAGATACTCAATCCCAAACACCAAAATCTCAGGTGAAGAAACCCAGGGATGTTAAACCTGCTAAGAAACCCGGCTTGGGAGGAAAAATTCAAACCCATTTAGATAGGGATATTTAAAGAGGTGCAATATGAAAGTAAGTACAATCTATGTGCTGGGTGCACTAGCAATAGCCGGTGCTGCCTTGCACGTAAGAAATACCACCCATCACGTATGGAATTGGACATATAAAAGGCTAAACCCAGAGGCTGCAGTCTCAGTCTATAGGGGGCCAATACCAGCAGGTGGACTTGATTTTGAGATAGGCAAAGGCAGACCATACATGCTTACATTTGATGGTGACATAGATGAAAGACAATTACAGGGAAGGCTTCATCTGGATGCAATTACAGAAACTAAGGGTGCTGAACCCCCAAACGGTGCAGCTGTAGCATTGGCTCCGGTGCCTGATTCCAGGGGTTTTGAGCCTGGAGTGGATGCACCCCCAGCCTTCAGGGCAGATGATGTAATTTTAGAACCAGACACCGAGCCCATTGAGCCAGAGCCCCAAAAGCCAAAAAGGCCCAAACTAAGGGCTCCAAGCCCGAAAAACCCGGTTTATTTGGGCACTTTCAATGATATGGAGAGGGTCTATGCCAGTTCAGAAGAAAAACTAAAAGACCTTATGAACGATCTTGATTCTGGTGTATGCATACCCTGGGGAGAAAAAATCTATGGAAGGAGATTTGACCCTGATAAGGACTATGAACTTGGATGCGGCAATTTTGATGAAGGTATGGCCGTATTCTGGGCTGAAGGCAAGACAGAAACAAGGAGCCTTTCAGATAAGGAGATGAGAGCATTCCTTAAGGCAATGCATTTAGAGGATTATGCTGAAAGAGAAACCCCGCTCCAGCTGAGATATAAGGGAAGAATAGTTACGGTATACAATGATAAAGTAACCATGACCCCCTTTTATCTCATAACAATTCCGGACATGGGAGAGTATGCACTTGACCAGATTCCAGAAAACATATCAGGGCTTTCAAATGAGCTCGTTATAAAAGCGCCAGAAAGACGTGACAGTGACGGAAAACTATTTGTAACTGGTTATCAGGAACCTTGGGGGCTCAGGATAACAGCACGGGGCGGGCATTTAAAAATAAGGACAACCGGGTATCACCCAATAGAATTAAGCGACAAAGAACAGGAAAGAAGGCTGATAAAAAACGACAGTACAATAACAGTGAGTCCAAACTAAACCCCTATCTCCCTGCAGGTAAGGGTTTCACTCCACCCAGGATAGGGCGCTCTAACCATCTGATTGCACTGACCCAGTTCACACCCACCCTCCCCATAATTGCAAGGCTGCCTTGGCACCGCTGGTTCAAAACCGCCGCTGATTTTCCTGGCGCAAAAATCCGCATCCCCAAAACCCTCTGTTATTAAAGGATAATAGTGTCCAACCATCTCATTATACTGCTTTTTGCAGTCCTCATCAGCATCCGGCGCGTTTGCTACAGTTCTGGTAAAGCAGCACAGGTTAAGCCTTTTCTCAGGCTCCGGCTCAACCCCCCCCTCCTGGCAGGTCCCCTTCTCCGGATCTAAAGACGAAGGAACGCATACCTTCCCAATCTTCTCGCAGTCCTTGTTACCGCAGCACCAGGAGCCGAATGCAAGCTTTGCATCCTTCCTCTCCCACTTGGCAAAGCTGTATGTTGCTTTTGCATTAATATAATAGGTCTTTGAGGGATTCCCGCCCGGGACAATTGCATCCTTATCAGGGTAGAAATCGCAGTACAGGACATTCTCCCTGAAACCCTCACCCTCCTTTATCTCCCAGATAATCTTACCCTTCTTCGTTACCTCTGCCTGCCCGTAGCAGGGCACATCACTATCCTGATTTAATGTGACAAATTCCTTTGGTATATCAACCTCAACCCTGATAGGCGGCTTTATCAGGCTGTTCTCACCTTCTTCACTCTTGAGTTTCATGCCAATAAAGAACCCTGTCCCTGCCCTTATGGGCTGCTCCATGCTTGAGAGGGAGAGCTTGACCGGGGCACTGGTCACCTTGGAAGTTTCTGTCCTCTTAACCAGGGTCCCTGCCTGTGCCATCCTGCTCCATTCCTCCTGGCTCAGGAACTCAACCTGGAAGCTTGATTCAACCTCATAATCATAGCTCACCATCACATTTATGGGTATGAGTTTCTCCCTCAAATCCGCCCTTTCCACCACCTCACAACCCAGGACCCCTCCCATCACAAAGCTCCTGATATCCTGCTGCCCCAGTTCATTTTCCTTCTTCCCATCCACATAAAACGTGTACTCACCACACCTTCTATACTGTTTTGTGCATTCCATATCACCCTGAACTTTTTCTCCTACAAGCTCCCCTATATATACCTTCTCCCTCTTATACTCCAGGCCTTCCTTCTCCTGCCATTCCCCTGTGGGCACCTTCACCTTTTCCCCGCCAATCTCCTTCTCTTCATACCCCTTTGCCGTACTATATGTAAGGTCAGTATATATGGATGCACTGACATTCCTGGCACCAAACCCCCCCTCATTCTTAATAGTGAACATCAGCTGGAAGGGCTGCTCCACGTATATGTCATTCATGCCTGTCCCTATACTAAATCCACTTATCTCAACACCAAAAGACCCGACCTTATCTGTCCCTCCTGTCTGCCCGTATGTCCCGTCCATCACCTGGTGCGCATACGCAACAGGATTCGTTATCATCAAAAAGGCACTGCCAAAGGTTTCACTGATGGCTCCAAATACACCACCAAGGGGCTCTGCTATCGTATTGAACGCACTATGGACAGTGGGCCACCACTGTCCCAGCAAGGCAGAGCCTACCTCCTGGGAGCCGGGCCCCAGGCCCCATATAACGGTTGCACCTCCCATCATAATAAAGCCTGTAACGGGCCTTGTCTGCCTTGGCGAAAACAATCCTCCTATGAAGCTTATAATCCAAAAGTAGAGAAAGGTATACGCCATTGAGTCGGTGAGGCCCCAGCCTGCTCCAAACATCTCTGGCTGAAATCCGATTGGTGCCAGTGCTCCTGAACCCACAAGCGCAATAGCCATAAGAACGAAGAAAAACATCTTGTCAAGCATGGCAGTACTGGCAGCCACTGCAGCCTGTCCGCCAGTTTCCCTCTTACCTCTTGAAATAGGTACTATGGCAAAAAACGCAAAGGCCATAATAACAAGCACATACGATTTGAACAGGTATGAAAATACATAAAACGGAATAAAATAGCATCCGAGAATCGCAAACCTGAGGAGCGA
>JAUXAV010000110.1 GCA_030619735.1 Candidatus Aenigmatarchaeota archaeon
ACAAGAGGAGATACTCAAACTGATCAGAGCTAAGCCTTATCTCTATGCGAGTTTGTATGTTCACGGCTCTTACTCTACACCAAGCGAGATATTGTCGTTAGTGGAGGAACTTGGCTATCGCAAACTGCCTAAAGATAAACCACCATTGCTGAGTGAACTGGGACCTGAAGTTGATGCGAACTTTGGGCAAGAGGTCTGCTGTGATGTCCTGCCAAAGTATGTATCTGATAAGGACAGGGAATCAGGTGAATGCTACGGAGCGATAATAGAACTAGCATACAGCCTGGCTGATGTTGTAGCTCAAGCCCAGTGGGATGTATGGAATAAGGCGGTCTACGGAAATGACTGAAATGACAGGGTTATCCATTTGCCAGGTAGTTGCCGACGGTGACTGTATTCAATCCATGGAGTTGGGCACTTGTCCTATAGACCTGGGAATAATGAGAACCTGTGGGAGATGCATCCACCACCAGAGGTTTGAAAGAGATGACGCAGACTGGCTTCCGAAAGGCAAGGATGTTTCGGATTTCCCAGAACTGGTTATACCCGTTGAAACAGTAGGAGGAACTGATGCCAGTAGTTCTCAACAAGAGAAGAGATAAAATACCGCCTGGTGCTGTCTTGGTAGACAGGACCACAAAGTGGGGTAATATATTCAAGATCGGTCAGCCGCATCCCAGAACTGGCAAGCCTATGACCCGTGAGGATGCAATAGCTGAATATGCTGATTGGCTTGATGGTATGATTCACAATAACTTACTAGACTTAAGTGAACTTACAGGCAAGGACTTGGTATGTTGGTGTGCCCCACTTCCCTGCCACGCCGACGTACTACTGGAGATGGCTAACAAGTGAGGTGAGGGATGACAACACTAGGTGAGCTGGAGGAAGCCACTAAAGACTCGATGAGCTTGAAATGCCACCATTGTGGGAAGCTCAACCCACCCGACGTGGTGAAGTGTATCTACTGCAGTCATGTCATCAGGAGAAGGGCAGGCCCAGATTGTGGGCAAGAAGAAACTAAAGGAGACTAGAGTGAAAAAGGAACAGATTGACGAGCTATACCACTTACTGAGAGTGGTCTCGAATGGAGACATATCGACTGAAGAGTTCGCCAGAACTGGACGCCCACAACGTGAGGTGAACAGGATCTTTCATGGCCTCTCAAGGCATCTTCTTGCAGGAGGTGATTACGATGCCCTTATTCAGTTTTCTGCATACTACGGTAGTAGGTTTCTGCTCAAACCGGCCTGTGAAGCAATAGACAAGACAGGCTGGGCGCCCGTCGGGATTGTCGAGCTTGGGGCAGGTTTTGGTTGGTTTGGTAGGGGTGTAAGTGCCCTATTTGAGTCAATCCCTTGCCTGTTTGTTGACAAGAGGCACTGGGTGCTAATAGACATTGTAGCCGACTTGGAGACTGAACATGGTCTGAGCAAAGTCCTGTCTGCAATGAGGGAAGGTGACCTCATAGTAGCAGCAGACCTCTTACATTGCCTGGATGACCCGAAAGGTATAATGTCCCGTTTCTCTAAGTGGCCAATGGCAATACTTGAGTATTGCCCTATCAGCAACGATTATGCAGAAAGTTATACTACCCAACTGCGCCGGTACGGCGCTAACCCGTTGGCGACCGAGGTATTCGAGGAGTTGTTCCCTGGCAGGAGAGTGGACATTGTTGACATAGATCCGTACATACTGCTGTTAGTGGAGGCAGAGAAATGAGTTACTATGATGACGAAAAGGCTCTAGCTGAATTAAGGAAAGCAATCAAGATAAGTGAAGACTGTGACCCTGCCGACTGCGACTGCGAGAAATGTCCAATAGGAAAGCCAATGCAACTGGTGGCTCATGGCTCGGGGGTAAAGGTTGTTGCTTCAGTCTGCAGTATGATTACTGCCTTGAAAGACGTGTGCTTTGAGCCGAAAGAATACAGTTATAAGAAGGACTGATAGGGAGGCAGAGAGATGACAAAAGAAGAAGTCTTGGCAATGGAAGCAGGAGAGAAATTAGACTCCTTGGTGCTCAAAACCTTCTGGTGGGATTTAGTTAAGCACGACGTGGAAAGGGCCACCGAGTTCTTTATGGAGTGGTGTAAGTTTCATCCCTCCACAAACATCTCGGCTGCTTGGCAGGTATTAAAGAAACTCCGTGAAGAATACTGGTGTATTGAGATAAAGATAGCTGACGGTTGCAGTGTAGTGATGGAATTGCTCAGAACTCCACCAATCAGAGTAGAAGTAAACGCTGGCACACCTTTTGAGAGGCTACCTGAAATTATCTGTAAGGCAGCATTGTTGGCTAAATTGGAGGCAGAGAAATGACTGAAGAAGAAATCTTGGCGATGAAACCGGGAAGAGACTTGAACCTGTTAGTGTGTGAGAAGGTGTTCGATAACAAAACCTTTGGCAGTGTCAAGCCGTATTCCACAGACATCCTGGCCGCTTGGCCGATAGTAATGGGATGTCCAGGGATGAAGATAACATTCCATAGAACTATCAGACCTTCCGTAATAGAAGATAGTGCCTCTTTGAAGAAATTACCTGATGGAAGGCTTGAGTGGTTCTATGTCGTGTACGAAGGGCACGAGGTGCGGGCACCAGAGGCCCCCGAGGCTGTCTGTAAGGCTGCATTATTGTCCAAATTGGAGGCAGGAGAGTAACGTTACACACGAAGGAGGAACTATGATAACAATAAAGGAGTTGAAAGAAGAACTGGATAAGTTTCCAGATACCTATTTGGTATCGGCTTTCGAAGATGACGAGAGTAATTATCTGGGTGTCTTTACTAGGGTTTGCCAGACGCCAAATCAAGTTGCCTTGACACTAACTCCTGAGCCTGTTGGTTACATAGGCACACAGATCTGGGGTGATTCTGCCGTCTTTGTTGGTGACGGTGTGGAGGCAATAGGAGCAAAAGATGCTTGAGAGTGGCTGGTGTCCATACTGCCAAGAGGTTACAAACCAGCAGACAGAGCTAGTCCACAAGGGGCTAGAGGATAAATATGAGACAACCTGCACCAAGTGCCATAAGTTGCTTATGTGGCGGCTTGTAGGAATTAAGAAGAAGGAGGGAGAATAAATGGGCTGGGAAGACACAGTGATGGAGAAATCCCAAGTAGACCAGGTGACCTTCCCTTATGTCACCCATGACAGGTTTGGCATAGATCGCAAGGTGAGAGGAGCCCAGGCCAAAATATCCTTCAAGGCAGGGGCAGAGGAAATAGTGGGACTGTTGGAACCGAACTTTATTCCTTCACCAACCTCGGCTTTGGCAGGTTCGAAGGTAATGTCAATAGATGTAGACAAGTTGAGGATCAAATTAGAAGAGCTGGGAATAACAAAGGAGGACAAACCATGACAATTCTACTTAACGCTGGTAACATCTGGACAGACGAATATCTCGACAAGGTAATTGAGCTGAACAACTCACACCCCGACATAAAAGTCGCCTCGCTGTTCGGCTCAATCTCGAAGCTCACACCAACAGCCCGTTCTGCTGACCGTATCCCCTACAGGGACTGGTCATTCATAGACCGGTACATCGACAGGGCACAACAGAGCGACATCGCTATCCGGTACACACTCAACCAGTCGTGCATAGGTTCCGTACAAGACTTCAAGGAGAGCTGGGACGCCAAACTGAAGGATGACCTAACTGAGCTTCACAACATGGGAATACATGAATGGATAATAACTTCACCCCTACTAATGCAGCTTGTGCGCAACATGTTCCCCAGCGACTTTCTCGAGGTGAGCACGATTGCAGAAGTCTCTACGGCCGAAGAGGCAAAAAGGTGGATGGGTTTAGGAGCTAATGGAGTCAACATAGCCACATCGATA
>JAUXAV010000165.1 GCA_030619735.1 Candidatus Aenigmatarchaeota archaeon
AGTTTCCCTCTTACCTCTTGAAATAGGTACTATGGCAAAAAACGCAAAGGCCATAATAACAAGCACATACGATTTGAACAGGTATGAAAATACATAAAACGGAATAAAATAGCATCCGAGAATCGCAAACCTGAGGAGCGACTCCAAAAATTCACCAGGAATTTCCGGGTCATACTCTATCTTGAGCGAGAAATATCCGATAAAAACAATCGCTATGAACGCTATATTGAAAAAGCTTCCAACATTATGGAACGCATAGGCAAAGCATACTATTGCAGAAATCTTAAACAAACTCCTTATAAATGAAAAGAAGGTATGTTTTTCGCGCCTTATGAGCAGCAGCGCCCTAAGATTCCCAAGATACTTGAGGCCCGCCGGCGATTCCGCACTCTTTGCAATCTCTTTCATGCTCGGCCCTGTATATTTACCCGGCGCAGGTATCGTGGTATAAATACCAAGGGACATAAACCCGAACATGAAGAATATATTGTTCAGAACAGTTGCAGCAATGAAGCCCGCACCAATAAGCACAAGCGCCATGATTATAGTCCCAGCGCTTAGATTGCCCTTCCATTCACTCCGGGCACTGCGAACCCTTTTCCTTATTTCCTTCATCTCCTCCCTTGTCCTTTCAGTTTCATACCTTCTTCTTGCCCTCCTGCTAAATCTCATTTCATCCCTTTGTTCTGGTGTCATCCCGGCTTCTCTTGCTCGTTCCACAGCCCTCCTCTTTTGACCCGGTGTCATTCCCGACCATCTAACCCTTCCCACACCTGCAGGCCGCCTTCTAGCAGTAGCACGTTCCCTTTCCTCCTCGTATATGTCCCTTGCCCTTAAAAGACTTTCAAGCGGACCAGGTCTCACACGTGAAATATAACAAGTACGGTTGGTGCATCTAAAAACTCCGGGCGGGGCCTCACTCAAATTCCTGTTACAATTAGGACATCTTGCCATACCAACCTCTATTAATAATTAGGCAGAAAGCGTATAAATCCTTTGGGCTGAAAGGGCAGAACACCCTGCTATTCCTCACCAGGCACAGCGTTAAGTTTATAAAGCATTATCTTCTAAAAGATAATAAGGTGAGCAGGATGAAGATAATAAACCCCATAACAGCAGGCATAATAAAGGAAGCAAAAGACGGCGACAGCATAAGGAAGGTCGCAAAGAAGACAGGATTTGCCTATTCGGCAGTATACAGATGGGTCATGAATTTGGAGGCCTTCGGGGTTTTGGACTTGGAAAGGCAGGGAAACAAAACAGTAATTTCAGTAAACAGGGAATTGATTTACAGGAAATTCATGGAATTGTCCGGGGCATTGGAAACAGCAGAAAGGGACAGGGTATTCTGGCGGTTAATGAGGAAAACCAGATTCAGGGCAAGGTTTGTAAGGGGAACAGCTGCTGTTATCTGGACCCAGGGCGGCTATATAACCGGGGATTTCTTTGGCAAAATATACCATATTGAGGTCTTGGAAAGGGATTCCAGGGGCTTTAAGGAGGAATTAGAAAAACAGGGCATAGTGTTTGCAAAAGAGGGAACAATTCCTGGCAAAGGCAGGCCCTTTGTTTATATTGAAATAGGCAGAGGCTTAAAGATAGAAAGGAAGAAGGGGTTGCCTGTAATGCCATTAAGGGAATTGGTTTCATGGTGCAGGCACTTGCACTTGGAGCCCATATTAGAGCAGTTGGATTTGATGTATAACTTGGGTTTAAAGGTAAAGTATTCGGAGATTTATACAAATGTTTAAGATAAAGGCAGAGGAAAGTCTGCTGTTCAGGGAAAGGGAAATACTGAGGATAATTTCAAGATTCTTAGAAGCAAAACTGAAATTCATAGTGGTGGGCGGGTATGCAGTAGCCACATCCAGACACAGGTTCTCCATTGACCTGGACATTGTTATAGCAGAAAGGGAATGCAAGGTATTTGAAGACCTTTTAACAAGGAGCGGCTACTCCCTGACCTATTCCAAGGAACTGGCCCTGGTTTATGGAGAGAAGTTCAAGCGTTTTGGAAAAAGGATAGAGGGCTTTCCAGTGAACGTGGATTTGCTTATAAACGGCCTGGTTTCCAGAACAACAGACGCGTCCTGGGGATTTGAATACATAAAGAAAGAATCAGGGAAGAGTAGTCTTAACGGGGCTGAATTCTTCGTACCAAGCAGAGAACTGCTGATTGCAATGAAAATCCATTCAGGAAGATTCTCTGACATAAGGGACATTGCAGCCCTGATTGAAGGCTCTGATTTTGAAGCCATAAAAAACCATGCAGTGAGAGGGAACAAAGCAAAGCTGAAAAAAATCCTAAGCAGAGGAATAGAATTTCTGGACAGTTCAAGCTTCCCTGACAGCTTCAAGGGTGTTTTCGGAGCCCGTGTTTACAAAAAAGAATTGGTGCAAAGGGCAAAAAATGATATGATAAAATTAAAAAAATTATTACCATAGCGGTAACTATTTCTCAAACCCTATCCTGACCTCCGGGATATCAAATGCCCCGGTCCCTGAGAACTCTATGTCATTCCTGCCTTCCTGCAGCAGGTTCTTCCCGAATATTATCCTGTTCATGCC
>JAUXAV010000038.1 GCA_030619735.1 Candidatus Aenigmatarchaeota archaeon
ATGTAACCAAACTAGATGGCTCTAATGTAGATGATGGTGATACTTCTGGTTATATGGGTTTTTTTGATCCTATAGAACCAGGAGCAACAGCTACTCTGGCAGGTAGGTTCTATTATGCTCACAGCGGATCCAAAGTCATTGAAGTTCAGATAGACCTAACAAACATTGTTGATGAACTAGACGAAACAAATAATATTATGACCAAAACAATAGTGGTCTATCCAACATGCACAGACTCCGATGGCGGACAGGATTATTACGTAAAGGGCACGACCACAGGCTATGATTCCTATGGTGAGAATATTGATACAATAGCTACTTACACTGACACATGTGATGGCTCAGACAGGGTCATGGAATTCTATTGTGAATACCAGAACGACTCCCATGGCGGAGCGGGTTATGTTAGTATGTCAAATTATCCCTGTCCATATGGATGTTCTGACGGAGCCTGCATCAATCAATCAATAACCTGCACGGATTCTGATGGGGGAAAGGTTTATAATGTAAAGGGCACGGTCACCTGGAACGGCTACTCCATGGAAGATTTCTGTGTCAATTCCCAGACCCTTTTTGAAAACTACTGTGATGGCAGCACATTAGCAAACGAAACCTACACATGCCTTTATAGCTGCTCTGACGGTGCATGCCTTTCAGCTCCAGGAAAACCAGACCTGACAGTTAATGACATATACCTCAGCAATGCAAACCCCAGTATAGGGGACAGGGTCACCTTTTATGTGGAAATCAAGAATATCGGGGATGCTGCGGCAGCTAAGTCCTATGCAAGAAACACCATCACCCCCGCACAGAAGCAGGGCATAAATGAGGGAACACCCAACGAGTATTACACAGATTACACGGGTTCTACCTATCCCGTGCCACAGGTGTACGGAAAGGAGCTTGGACCCGGGGAAATAACAACCTATAACGACTATTTCAATATAAGCTCAAGCAGCTTTGAGATAAGTACAACAGTGGACATTTATAACAGCATTGAGGAATCAAATGAAAACAACAATGTTCTCTCAAAAACATTCACGGTCTTGGGTGCGGTATGCCCTGCCAGCATTGATATAGAATTTGACAAGAGCGTTTACTATGTGGGGGACACAGGAACATTGAAGATAAGAGTTTATGATTCCCAGGGCAACCTCCTGCCCAACCAGATAGTAAAGGCAAAGGCATACCTTAATGGGGAGTTGTTTGGATCTGAAACAACCTTTAACACAGGTCCCACAGGGATTTATACAAGTTCCGGAACAATAGCGGATTACTATGTCGGGACCATGCAATACAATGTTTGGATTGACACCAGCGGCTGCGACTATATTTCTGATTCAGAAACCATAACCATAAAGGAATCCCCAATAACGATTTCCATCCCCTCTGTATGGAGCGATAAGGACTACTATACACCAGACGAGCAGGTGAAAATCTTTGCAAAGGTCCTGGACAATGACGGGACCCCTGCAGAGCCAGGGGAGGGGACCATAGTCACCTACAGTATATATACCATGCACACAATGGAATACAATACAGAGACAGGGTATTATGAGAGCACAATAGAGTCCCCTGGGGAGGGATTCTGGCGGGTCCATGCAACAGCCAAAAAGGCAGGGCAGGTTGCAAGGAACAATGACTACTACTTCAAGGTCGTGCCCCTGGAAAGGTTCATGAAGTGCGCGATATTCTATCCCTCAAACTGGGAGACCGTTTCAGGGATGGTCAGGGTACATCTGAATGCAAAGAGCGACACAAGGATTGCAGGGATGGAGCTTACCATAAAGGGAGAGGAAATGGGGATTGAGATGCCCCTGAAGGAATGCACGAGCGGCTCATCCGGAGGCATTCACTACATGGACTGCTACTATAACTGGGACACAAGCAATTTCCAGGGCAAGGTTGTCCTGCTCCTTACTGCCTGGAACATGAACTGGGAAAGGTCGGTGGATAGCATAAATCTATATGTGAGTGAGGGAGAGGGCTTCATTGGAGTGGAAATAGAATCCCCCAGGGACGGGGAAACCGTTTCAGGGACCCAGATTGTCAGGGCAAAAGCAAAAAGTTCTGCAGAATTAACCAGCATGAGCCTGGCTATAGAAAGCGAGAACACGGGTGTTGGCTTCCCGCTTTCTGACTGTGAACGCGAGGCATCAGCATGCCTGGTGGGAGAGGCATGCAAACCAGTCTATGGCATGACATGCAGGTATGAATGGGACACAAGCAATTACAGGGGGAAGAAGGTGAGGCTCAGGGCAACAGCAATGAATGTGAACAACCAAAGGGCAGATAATGATGTCACGGTTTATGTGGGCACGGTTATTGAGGGATGGACAGAGGAAGAGGTCAGGAAGGCATTTGAGAACAAATGGCTTATGAAACAGTACGGACTGGAGATAACCTCCAAGAAAGGCTATGAGATTCTTGATGGTATAAACCCTGTGGTAGTGGAAATCCCGGTGAGGAGAATCGTGGAGCCCTGGAAGAAATACTGGGTCCTGGGCTCTGAGAAGAAACCGCCTGTATACCATCTCATACTGGAGGATGCCTCCGGCCCGAGCCCGCAATCAGGTGAATTTTTGGTTTTCCTAAACAGCAGGATTCTGGAAAACCAGACATTGTCAGGCGGCATTATCCCCTTGGAAGGGGCAGAGGAGCTCCTGGTAGAGAAGCTGGAGCTTGAAAAATTCGATACAGAGGAGGCGGGGCTGATTCTGCTGAATTTCGGAGGCATGGTAACAGAAACAGCAGCAGTGGAGATTTTGGAGATTGCCCCGACAACCGCTTCCGGTGGCGGAGGCGGCATGGTAACGGGCTATATAACCTCTGCAGGCGGTGCCGGAGGCGGGGTTCCACCAACTGCCGCAGCAGGCGGAGGAGGAGGTGGGGGAATCAGCGGAAAGGAACTGGCAGCATACTGGGTCTTTAAGGGAACGGGAATAAAGCCAGACGGCTCCACCACAAAGCTGGAAATCCTTATGGATGCAAGGACAGGGGAAATACTTGTGGGGCCAACACCGGATATAGAGGATATAATAAGGAAGCAGCTTGAGCCGGGGTTCAGCCAGCTGGGCCTCAAGATTGCCCAGATAAGGCAGGTTCCCTGGGAGGAGCTTGAGATGGCTGTAAAGGAAATGAGGGACATGTGCGAGAGGATAGGCCCCCTGGACAAGGGGGGAATATACTGGCTTGTTTCCGACACTGACGGGGTAATAAAGTTAATCGTAAGGCAGGGAAGGGTCCTGCAGCCGGTTGTCATAAAGAGGGAAAAACCGCCGACAAGCCTGGAGATAAAACAGAGCATTGCAGAGGCAGAGACTGCTGCCGCATCTCCTATAGAGATTAAGCCAATTATTGCGGTGCCAGAGAAGGAGGCAGTCCCCATAACAGGAAGGATTGTTGCAAAATCCGTTACAAAAACCACCCCAGCGGTCAGGGAAACGGAGATAATGCCGGTCCTGATGACATTTGATGTGAACAAGCTGAGCGAGCTTCCCGGCCTCAATGAGTATGCAAGGCAGCAGATAAGGGAGGTGCAAGAGAAATCAAAGGAAACTATAAAGAACGATTTGGGCGCAGGGGACCTGAAGCTCTATGACCTGAACATGGTGATGATGTACAGGACATCATACTGTCCTGCATGCCCAACAGGCAGGGTATGCGAACCCTGCGCCCCGTCATTCACGAAACAGTTTGTATATGCAAAGGGGCTGACAGAGGAGGAGGAGCCGGTGAAATTCGCATACATCCTGGACTACCCTGGTTATGATATACTCTGCAAGAGAACAAGCGGGCTTGACAAAAACGAGCTTAATGTCCATCTCTGGGTCAGCAGGAAGGCCGTTGCACCGGGCGACAGCATAATAGTAAAATCCAGGGTCACGGACTACCAGGGAAATCCCGTCCCGAATGCAGGGGTTGCCCTGACCATGGGGCTCCTGGGAGGGATTTACACCTGCCCTGCCTGCGAGGTCCCTGCAGATATAAAAACAAAGATTGCAAACGAGAAGGCAAGCACAGGAATTTCAGGGGGCTATGCATGCAGGCCCTGCGTGTATGAGGAGGAGGTCATACAGACCATTGTTGGAGAAACAGATGGGGACGGGGTCTGGACATACCTTCTGAAGATAGCAAACATAAAATCCGGGGAATACGGGCTGGAACTGAGGGCAGAGAAGGGAGATGCCTCTGGCTCTGACAAAAAGGTGATAATGGTCAGGAATATAGGCCCTGTGGAGAACAAGATCTTCAAGACCATAGACCTGGTGAGGATTGTTCTGAGACTTGAAATCATAAACATAAACATCCTGAAGCTCAAGCCCGCTGCCCAGGGCATTGCCAACTACTACAGCTCTGTCGGGGAGACAGGGAAGGCAGAGAGCTGGCAGGAGGTGGTCAGCTCCATAGAGGCAATCTCTGCTCATATAACAGACATCAAGACAGCGATAAAGGACCTTGTTGACAGCCCCTCCGCAGAGAAGCTGGCGGATATAAAGGGAGAAATCATAAAGATAAAGAAGGAGATGGAGGACCTGCTCCTGCATATAATAAGGGTGGTATAGTATGGACGGACAGATAGCATCCCCAAAAAGCGGAATAAAGCTCATGGCAGGGTTAGCAGTAGTCCTGGTAATATTCGCGGCATTTGTGGGCTTCTGCTACTATATTCTTCTCCAGCCCCCTCCAGAAGGGGAGGTAATAACCTCTGCTGCAGAGGCCAATCAGAAGATATTTAACCTCCAGGTCTATCTGGAGGCAATAGTGGACGACCTGAGCAACATATCCGAAGAGCTTTAGCAATCCATTGCAAGGCGAAGCTATAACGGTTTTATACCCCCTTATTCTATATTATAGTCTATGAAGGAGTTTGAAAACCCCAGGGTTCTGAGGATAGCGAAAAGGGTCCTGAAGCAGGGCCACATCTGCTCTAATTGTTTAGGCCGGCAGCTAGCCCAAATCTCCACAGGCCTGACCAACAGGAAGAGGGGCCAGACAATAAGGAGAATCTTGTGCCTTAAGGAGCCCAAAACCTGCAGAATCTGTAAAGGGCTTTTCAAAAACCTGAACAGATACGCCAGGGAAGCTGATGATAAACTAAAGCCTGTCCAGTTCAGGACCTTCCTGGTAGGAAGCAAGCTCTCCAAGGAATTAATCAGGAGGGAGGAAGACCTCTGGGAGCAGGCGGGGATAGAATTCTGCGAGCCCCTGAAATCCGAGCTGAACAGGGAGCTGGGGAAGCTCATAGAGAAAAGGATTAGGAAGGAATTCCAGGCACAGAATCCTGATATAAATATACTCCTTAACCTGGAAAAGGGCAGGATAGAGCTCAGGATAAATTCCCTCTTCATTTACGGGGAATACCAGAAGCTGGTAAGGGGCATCCCCCAGACCAAATGGGAGCATTATCCTGAAACAGTGGAGGACATAATAGCCAAGCCAGTAATGGAGAAGACTCTTGGCTCGGGCCACTCCCTACATGGCGCGGGCAGGGAAGACATTAGTGCCAGGTGCCTGGGCTGGAGGCCCTTTGTATTTGAGGTTAAGGAGCCCAGGAAGAGAAGGATAATACTGAAGGGGATAGAGAAGGCTGTCAGCAAAACCAGAAAGGTCAGGGTCCGAAACCTCAGGTTCTCCAGCAAGAAGGAGGTAATAAGGGTAAAGTCCATAAGACCTGACAAGACCTACAGACTCCTAGTGAAATTCAAAAAGGCGCCCAAGAATATGAAAAACCTGGAGAAGCTGGTAGGCATTATAAACCAGAAGACCCCCAGCAGGGTCCTGCACCGGAGGGCTGACCTGCCCAGAAAAAGAAGGGTAAAGGAGATTAAGTTTAAAAAGACAAAAGGCCTTGTATATGAAATAACAGTCAGGGGCGAGGCAGGCCTTTACGTAAAGGAGCTGGTCACAGGCGACCAGGGAAGGACCAAACCCTCCATATCCCAGATGCTCAAAACCCCTGCCGAGGTCCTGGAGCTTGACGTTATAAGGATACATATCAAAGGAGATTAATAATGAGCAAGGCAAGCAAGGGCCTGAGGTCCGGAACAAGAAGGAAACTGAAGGGAAGGGTCAGGTCCAAGTTCAAGCCCGAGAAATTCCTTAAAGAATTTAAACCAGGGGACAAAGTAATAATCAAGCCCGACCCCTCTGTCCAGAAGGGCCTCCCCTATCACAGGTTCAAGGGAAGGATGGGCATTGTGGATTCCAAAAGGGGAAGCGCCTACCTGGTGAATGTAAAGGTAGGGAAGGCAGAGAAAACCGTAATAACAAGGACAGAGCACCTGAAGGCCCTGAGCAGTAAAGGTTAGTGAGGTGGTTAGATGGAAATAGCAGGCGAGAAACCCGTTTCAATAGTAGAGGTCAAGAAAATCCTTGAGGTAAAGGCAAAGGAGAAGAAGCTCGGTTATGAGCAGAACAATGTCCTGGAGCACCTCAGGAAGTTCTGCAAGCTTTCCCAGAAGGATGCGGAGCAGATGATTGAAAACCTCGGCAAGATAGAGAAGCTCAAGGAAAAGCACATAATGACCATAGTCAATAACCTTCCCCAGGACCTGGATGACTTGAGGCTTTTGTTTGCAAACGAGAGGGCCAGCATTTCCCAGGACGATAAAACCAAAATCCTGGGGATTGTCAAAAAATTCGGGCAAGCTTAAAAAACCCGAATCCAATTCTTTATTGCTATCAGGGGGGTTTAAAATGAAAAAGGACATAAAAAAGGACGACTGGGCAGTGGTCCTGGATTTCCTTTCCCACGGCCACTACGGCATGAGCAGGTCCCAGCCTGTTGCCCAGGTCCTGGGGGAAAAATACTTCTCCCTTCTGGAGGTCATAGTAAGGGAGGGCCAGAACCTGAAGCCTGAGGAAAGGGTGTATATAGGGGACGGGAAGAGGGACAAGGTAAAGTATATTGCCGGAAGGATTGAGGTCAGGGAGCTTACGGTCGCTGCCAAGGAAGAGCTTGAGGACAATATTAAAGCAGTTGTTAAAAAGAACCCCAAGCAGTTCCTGGAATTCTTCAACAAGTCAGGGTCCATAACCACAAGGCTCCACCAGATAGAGCTCCTCCCTGGTATAGGCAGGAAGCATCTCTGGGCAATAATATCAGAAAGGAAGAACAAGCCCTTTGAGAGCTTTGCGGACCTGAAGAAAAGGGTCCCATTGCTTCCGGACCCCATGAAGATGATAATGAGAAGAATCCTGGACGAACTGGATGACAAGGACAAGTACCGAATCTTCGTGCCCAGGATGGAGAAAAGCAAGAGGAGGGAGAGATAATGCCAACAGTAAAGGACATAATGAACACGGATGTAAAGACAATAGCGCCAGGGGAGACAGTCCAGAAGACAGCGGAAATTATGAAGGAATTCAGGATAGGCTCCCTTATAGTCACAAAGGGAACCAAGCTTGTAGGAATAGTGACAGAGAGGGATATCCTTAATAACGTGGTTGCAGAGGGAAAGGACCCCGGTGAAGTAAAGGTAGAGGAGGTAATGACCAAGGAGGTCATAATGGTCTCGCCTGAGATGGATATAGAGGAGGCCGTTGATTTGATGATGGACAAGAAGATAAAGAAGCTCCCTGTGGTCTCCGGCAACAAGCTCATAGGTATTGTGACTGCAACGGATATCATAACAGCAGAGCCCAGGATGCTCAAGCAGCTGGGGACACTGCTGGTTTTCGCAAAGAAAAAGAAACCCGTCGCAGGGTAATTTTATAAATCTTACTATCAATTCCTTTTTATGTTCAGATATAAATTGACAATTCCAGAAGACCCTTCTGGGTTAGCGCGGCTTCGCCCGGTATTGTCACAAAATTTCTACCCAACATGTTTTAAAATACAGGATAGTAAAACTCTCCTTTATGAAACTGACCTGGAATTAACCGAACTAGTAAAGAAAGAAATAAAAGACATCACCGGCAATGATCCTGTCCCTCTTAAGGAAAAATTCCCATAAAAAGCCCTTCAAACCAGCATCAGGGCCAACCACATCACCGCTCCTGAGGCCAGGGGTATGAGCAGGTTGTCATCCAGGAGGCCCCTCCTGTTCAGATTCTTCAGGAAGCCCGCTTCCGGAACAAGCTCCACCAGGGTTCCAGCAATAGCGCCGGCCAGGGCAATAAACGGGTTTATAAAAATGGAGGCTGTCAGGAATGAGGATATCAGGAATGCCAGGGAGCCCTCCAGACTCTTCCCCCCGATTTGGTGCCTTCCCAGGGGGTTTCCAATAAGGGTGGAGAGGGAATCCCCAACAGCCAGGATTATGCATGCTGCAGATGCAACACTTAGCGGGAATATGAAAAAGGTCAGGGCAAAGGCAAAGTAAAACCAGAAGGCTCCCATAAAGGGCCTTGCTATATCCCTCCGGTCAAACCTGCTTACAAAGCCCCTCATCCTGGATTCAAACCTGTGGATGAATTTCTCAAGCCTGTCCTCCACCCTCCTCACATACTCTGAATAAATCAGGAATGTGAATGCTATGAAAAAGCAGTAAAAGGAAACTATAAGGCCACCCGTAAACTGCGCAAGGATTATGAAAACCAGGCCTGAAAGATGCACGAACTGCCTGGGAATCTCTGTTCTCATACCTTAAACTCCATATAATATATAAAGGGGAAAGAATAATAATATTACAAGGAGGGGTTTAACTTGAAAGGTATATCTCC
>JAUXAV010000200.1 GCA_030619735.1 Candidatus Aenigmatarchaeota archaeon
TCTTGACCTCGTCCATCTTGCCTTCCTCAAATGCCTTCATCACATCCGTATCCGCCAGTATCTGGTTCAGGTGCTCTATATCCGTGGCCAGGACCTTGTCCACCAGGGGTGACTTGGTCTTCTCCTTCTGCCTCTCCTTCATGGTTTCCACCAGGAGAAGCAGCTGCATCTGCTTCAGGTACTGGCTTGCCTCCTGCTGCTTTGTGTTGCTCTCAAGGCGAAGCGCCTTTATCTTCTGCACGTTAAGGAGCTTCAGTGTCCTGGGCTGTCCCTTGGATTCCACCATCAGCTTCTGTATCTTCTCCTGGACGCCCTTTATGTCATCAGAAAGGTTTTCAACCTTCTTCTCAATCTTGAGCTTTTCCTTTATTATGTCATCCTCTTTCAGTCCGAACAGGTCCTTCCCGAACCTCTTCTTCAGGAACGCCTTCAGGTCCATATTAATTACCTTGTCTTGATGTTATATTCTTATATTTAAAGCCTTATAAATTATGCAGAAGGGCGATTCTATGAAGGTAAAAACCCGGGAAGGGATTAGGGACTTCCGCACAGTCTGGATGGAAGGGGACATAGTCAAGCTGATAAACCAGCCCCTGATTCCGCACAGGTTTGAGGTATTTGAATGCAAAAACCACCAGGAGACCGCAAGGGCGATAAAGACCATGGTTGTCCGGGGTGCACCTGCCATAGGGGCTACTGGGGCCTACGGCCTGGCCCAGGCAGTCCTGCAGTTTACAGGTGATTTTTCCGCATTTCCGGACTTCCTGAACAGGGCAGAGCAGACCCTTAAGGGAACCCGCCCCACCGCCTATGATTTATTCTACGCAACAGACAGGGTGAAGGCCCAGGTTCTGAAGGCCCGGAGCCTGGAGGAAGCAAGAGAAACTGCCAAAAAGGCCAGCCAGGACTATGCCGATAAATCAGCTGAACAGTGCAGGAAAATCGGGGAATTCGGCAGGGACCTCATAAAGGACGGCATGGGGGTTTTAACCCACTGCAATGCCGGGGCCCTTGCCTGCGTGGATTACGGCACCGCCCTGGCGCCCATCAGGTTTGCGCACCAGCAGGGCAAGGACTTCACGGTCTTTGCGGACGAGACCAGGCCCCGCTGCCAGGGCGCAAGGCTGACAGCCTGGGAGCTCGCCCAGGAGGGCATCAGGCACTTTGTCATAGCGGACAACGCCGCCGGGCACTTTATGCAGAAGGGCGAGATAGACATAGTTATTGTGGGCGCTGACAGGATTATTTCTTCAGGACTGACCGCAAATAAGATAGGCACATACGGGAAGGCAGTCCTGGCCAAGGAGAACGGCATTCCCTTCTATGTTGCTGCACCTTCCTCTACCTTTGACTTTAAATCAGAGGAAATTCCCATAGAGGAAAGAGACGGAGATGAGGTTTCCCATATGTTCGGACTAAGGGAAAACGGGGAAACAGGAAAGGTCAGGATTACCCCAAAAGAGAGCCCGGTAAAGAACCCCGCATTTGACACCACACCAGCACGCTTAATAACAGCATTCATAACCGAGAAGGGGATTTTCAAGCCAGGGGAAATAAACCAATTGGCAGAAAAAGATTAAAAACAATGCCACTAATTATTGCTATGATTAAGGCAGTGATTTTTGACCTGGATGGAGTATTAGTGGACACCGAGGCATTCTCAGGCCAGGCAAACAAAAAGGCCCTGAAGGAGTTCGGGATAGAGTTCACCCCTGAGGAAAGAAGGAAGGCCTTCGGCAGGAGGGACCTGGACATATACAGGGACTGCATAAAGGCAAGGGGCCTTGACCTGAAGCCTGAGGAGCTGGCAAGGGAAAAGGACAGGATATATTTAGAACTGATAAAGGGAAGGGTCAGACCCCTCCCGGGAGCCAGGGAAATCCTGGAGCGCCTGAATGAGAAGGGAATTCCTTTTGCGATTGCGAGTTCAGGGAGCCCTGTCAAGATAAGGGCAAGCCTGACCGAGACCGGACTCATCGGCTTAATCAATACAATAGTGTCAGCGGATGACATAAGCAGGGGAAAGCCCGACCCCGGAATCTTCCTGAAGGCGGCTGAGAAGCTGGGGATGGAGCCGGGGGACTGCCTTGTAGTGGAGGATGCGGAAGCAGGGATTGAGGCAGC
>JAUXAV010000069.1 GCA_030619735.1 Candidatus Aenigmatarchaeota archaeon
GCCCTCTGCACCACAGAGTCCTTCACAGTGACCTTGCTGCTCTTCAATTCCCCCCTGCCCCCGCCTATATCCGACCTCTGCACTATGGAATCTATTATATTGATGACCTTCTTCACCTCAATCTTCTCCACCTCCTTCGCAAAATTCATGGTTATTATGGTGTATTTCACTATGTCCGCTATATTGTCCAGGAAACCCGCAAGCCCCTCCTTCTTGTCGGAATATGCAGTGAACAGCACATTAAAGACGTCCCCGTCCTTCTTCACGGCAACCGTCAGCAGCCAGGTCCTGAGCTCTGTCCTGGACCTTCCGGAGAACAGGAAGAGCCTCTCATGCCTGAACTCCCTCATCCCTATCAGGGTGAACACAGAGCATTCCTCCAGTATATGGGCCGAGATGGTGTCAAGGCTGATGCCCCCCAGGGAAAACCCATGGGAACAGGAACTGAATTTCCCTCTCAGGGCCAGGTATTCCCCCTCGGACAGGGGGTTTGCTGTCACAAGCCCCTGTATATAGCCCCTCTTCTTCCTTGCCCTTTCCAGGTGCTTCAGGCCCTCCTCTCCCAGCACTCTTCCCACCTCGCCTGCTGTTTTAACAGGAAGGGGCTCCTCCTTCATGGCCCCCCTGAACACAACAGGTGTTATCTTTTCCCTGTATTCATTCCCCTCTTCATCCCTGTACTTTATCCCTATGTCCCTTTTGATGCTTTCCCCCACAATGGCTGGTATAAGGGTATAAACAACGCCCTTCTCATCCCCGGGGAGAATCCTCTCAAAGGAGTCCTGGGTCTCCCTCCTGACCCTCATCTCCTTCGGGAAATCCATCCGGAGCTTCACATCCCGGACAGGGGAAGAGGACCTGTTCCTGATCAGCACCACAAAGTCCGAGGGCCTGCCCAGCCTCAGTTTGGGGTTTATTGAAGTGGAGACCGCTATATTAGGGACAACCCTTACCTCCAGGGGCTTTATTTTCCTCTCCAGGATTCCCTGGGGCCCCTGCCATAGGACCTTCCTGTATCTGGAATGAAGAATCCCCAGCTTCCCTGCGCAGTCATAGGAGAAGGCCTTTGTATCCCCGGGGTAGAGCCTGTCCAGCTTCTCCAGGGGTTTCCCCTCCCTGTCAGCCAGGATTATCCCCCTCAGCATACCCTTCCCCCTGTTCTCCACCCTTGCAGTGATTTTGCAGCCCTCCCCCTCCTTCACGCTTTCCCTGTCACCGGAAAGCCTTACAACGGGATGCGGAATCTCCTCCTTGAGTTTTTTGAGCTTCTCCTCAGTCTCCCTGTCCTTCTCTATCCTGAGGGATTTTTCATAATAATTTATGGCAGAATACAGGTCCCCCTCCAGCCCGCTTGCCCTGGCAGCCAGGTTATACGACCACTGCACGGCGTATATGCACCTGATCTTCCTGAAATACTCCACGGCCTTCAGCGCATACTTCACTGCCCCGGGATAGTCCTTCTTCTCTATCGCCGCATGGCTTGCAATCCTGTAGAGCCAGCCCGTATTGAAACCCTTCCCTGTCCTTTCAGAGCACTCCACCCCCTTCATCAGGTATTCCAGGCACTGGTCATACTCCTTCATCCTCAGGGAGAGCCTTGCCAGGAGCTGGTAGAGCCAGGCCGCCCTGTAATCATCCCCCTTTGCCAGGGCCTTGTCTATCTTTTCCTTCAGTTCCCGGCTATGCTTCTCATACTGGGGCTTGCTTATACCTGCCTTCCCCCCCTTTTTCAGGAGGTCAAATATGCCCATGATTATAAATAGGCAGTCAAGATTAAAAATGCTCTACAACAAACGCCGAAACAGGTAAGGAAAACACTTAAATACGGGCTGCCAATAATCCCTTATGGCGCTGGGAAGCTACCTCAGGTTTTTCCTGGGAATGATTTTGTCCCTGGAGGTCCTGAGGGCAATGATATTCAATACAGGCCTTTTCTATGCAGGGATACTTGCGGTCATAATCCTGATACTCTCCGCCATGTTCTTCATCTGGCATTTCTGAGTTTTCCGTGAACGCTTTTGAACCTTTCGCACAGAAAAGGGTTCTTAGAACCAGAACAGCGCTTTCCCGTATTTTCCGGGATTCTTCAGGTATTCAAAAATCCTGGGGTCCTGCCTGAAAACCAGATAAAGGGGCTTCTCTTCCAGCCCCAGGACAGGTATTGCCAGGGGCCTTGCCTCCCTGGGCTTGGGGACCCTCTGGTATTTCTTGTTCTTCTCAAGCTCCCTGCCTCCTGACTTGCCCTTTACGATATAGTATCCCGCCCCCCCTGCCTCCAGGAAGGGCTCATAAACGGACTGGAAATCAGAATACACCAGGTTGCTCATCACCAGGGTCTCCCTTCCTGCATTGACTGTTATATGGCCGTAGTCAGGGGGTATCAGGACCTTGTCCCCGGGTTTGGCCCTTACCAGGATGATGTCCTCAAGCACCAGGTTCTTCCCGTCCTTCCTCTTCTGGAGCAGGTAAAGGGCCTGGCCGCTCAGGACCTCATACACCTCGGGATAGCTTACCCCCTTCTGGTGTTCTGCAGGGGTTTTGGGCGTTCGGGCCTTTTGCATTTGCGGCAGTCCTGAAAGGCCTGATTCTGCAGGGGGATGGTAGTGCCCCAGGGTCTTGACATATTCCTTCCCCAGGAAGCCAGCCGGAATAACGGTTATGTCAAACCTTATGCCCCCTTTCTCCGAAAGGCCCCTGTACATGAAATAGACCTTTTCAGGGCCCTCGCATTCAGGCTCCAGCAGGACCCTCTTCATGTTTTCCAGGGTCCTGACACCGGGAACTATCTTACTCAGCCCTGCCCCGAATACCAGGGCATTGGTCTTCTCATCAAGCTTTATTCCCAGTCCTGCCATCTGCTTTAAATCAATCATGTACCCCTACCCGCCCATCTCCTTCTTCCATTCCTGGTATCTCTCCAGGCCCTTTGTGTCAGTGGACTTCTTTATCTTCTCAAAGGCCTGTTCAAAGTCCTTTTTAATTAAGGATCTGTGTACAAGGGAATACTTCTCAATATCCGTGGGTGTCAGCTCTCCCAGCTTGGGGTTCTTCTCCCTTATCATCCGTATTATGGCTTCCTGGCAAACATTGGCTATGTCCCTCCCGGAATAGCCCCTGCTGCTCTCAGCCAGCTCCTGGGGGGTTATGTCCTGGAATTTTGCTCCCGAGAGATGGAGTTCAAAGATGCCCCTCCTGCTCTCTGTATCAGGCAGGGGAACATATATCTTCCTCTGGAACCTGCTCAGCATGGCATCGTCCAGGTCCCAGGGCTTGTTTGTGGCGCCCATGAAGAGAATCCTCTCGTCCTTCTTGGTATTGAAGCCCTCCACCTCTGAGAGCAGCTGCCCCAGCACCCTCCTGGTGCTCTCGTCTATATTCGTGTCCCTGCTCGGTGCCAGGGAGTCAATCTCATCCATGAAAATCAGGCTGGGCTGCATCTCCCTGGCCTTGCCAAAGAGGGCATTCACCAGTTTGGTGCTCTCACCAAAATACTTGCTCAGGAGGGAACTGGCCCTGGCCTCAAAGAAGGTGGCATTTAAATTGTTGCTTGAGGCCTTTGCAAGCATGGTCTTCCCGGTTCCAGGGGGCCCGTAAAGAAGTATGGTCCTGGGCGCCTGGACAAAATCAGGCTTTGACCTTATAAAGGGTATTATAATGGCCTCCTTTATTATGGTCTTTGCCTCCATCAGCCCGCCAATGTCCTCCCAGGTGGTCTCAGGCCTCTGGGACACAATCATGGAATCTATGGCCTCCTGGGACTCTGCCCTCTCATGTGGCCCCATCTTCATGACCGTGCCCATATCCTCATACTGCGAGGCATGGCTCATGAGCTGCTCTGCCTTCTCCCTCGGCGCATTAAAGGCAATCCTCCTGTATATTCCTGCGGCCTTCAGGTAGTGCGGCCCTGCCTCCTTGCTCTTCCCAGAGGCCTCCAGGGCCTTGGCTGTGTCAATCTCCTTCTGCAGCTGCTGCCTGAGAATGGAATCCCTGAGCTCTCCCATATTCCCACCTCTTAATAATAAATTATAAATTCAAATGCTTTTAAATCCCTTGCAAGGTCATAAGTTTAAAAAGTCTGATGCCAATTAAACCCCAGGGGTATTGGCATGGCTTATAAACCTGTTACCAGGGCATTTGGGGATATGAGAGGGTTTGAACCCATAATTGCCAAAACAGTTAATAACAGCATAAGGAATGCGCACATACCCGTCAGCTCTGATGCCGGGGAAATAAGCATAGGGGTTTACAGGAAGGACAAAGATTATTTCGTTGCTGAGCTGGACCTGCCGCTCTCCCCAGGGCAGTTTGATGGCTTTTGCGGTAAGATTCCATCTATCATTAACAAAGATTTCTATAACAAGCCAGAATTAAACATAAGAAGGGCTATACCCTTTGGCAGTGGGGAAATAACCTACACCGTTGTTATAAAACCAGATTTATATGGAAAGAGTGTCCAGATTGGCATGCTCCTGCCCGAGGCATTCACAGACCCAAGTCAAGTTGTGAACGGCTACCATTACTATGCCGCCTCCGGAGAGGAAAAGGACAGTATGTATGAAATGGCAATGGCAATCCTGAATGATTCTGTAAGAAACCTCCATATCTTCAGGAGGGTGGAAAGATACCATGACAAATGCGTGACAAAGGTATGCTTTGAGCCAAGGAAGGATGTTTCATATAAAGAAATGACCAGAATCATAAGGGAAATGCTAAGGGATGAAAATGGCGAAAGCCTGGCATCCCTGAGCTGCAAAGAAAGTGATTATGAACCAGCGTTTATTTATAACACAGAAATTACCTCAGAGAGAGTGAGCGGAACCTTTTTCGGAAGAATACACAGGAGTGATATTGTTTTCAAATTTAACAAATTGATAGAGGCCACAGGAACAGAAATACCGGATGATGCAGAGGTATCAATGGAAGAGAGATACACCACCAGATTCAGGAGAAAAGCATCTGTGTTCTTCAGAACCCTTGGAAACACAATTTGTACCCCCTATGACTACGCCATAGGCCGCTACATAAAGCGGGCAAGGGAAAGGGAGAGGCTAAGAATCCAGACAGAAAACTCCAGGTTTGAGTACTGGCTCAGGAATAAGGTGAGGGTCCCGACCAACGAAAGGGGGTATGACCAGTCATGCTTCCTTATAGTGAACCCTGCCTGCGAAACAAATGTCAGGGAGGGCAAAAGCCCTGGCGAGCCAGGGGACAAGCTGGAGCTCGTAGGAGCTTCTGAAAGCCCTGAAGCAAAATAGAAATTGTCTTATAAATTATTAAAAGCTTTCAAGAATCAGATAACTTCCATTCCTACCGCAACGGGATATTTCTTTAATGCTTCAAAATTCTTCCTTGCTCTATCAAGACTGTTTGTAGCCCTTGTTTTTAATTGCTTTATATAGTTTCCAGATACTTCTTCTGGCTCCCTGTCCCCATTCTTGACCCATTTTCCATCAATGAAATTGTATCTGGAGATATCTAATATAACTGAAATGTCAATTACATTACTATTGGGGTTTGAACCATCAGAAACGACGCTTTGGACCGCCTCCATAGCCGTCCGTGCTGCACGCTTCTTCGCATTGTTACTTGAATTTCTAGTAACTGCAACATCGTCTACATATACCGTGTTGCCTTGAATGTTAACGTCTAATATTTTACCCCTTTCCAAATATTGGCAAGATATCTGCATACCACTCACTGAATAGGAATTGTCCCATAAGCTTAAAAAGTTATCCCACAAAAATCCCACCCTTCCCAGAACAAGCACAAGGGGGGTTATTCCCCTTCCAGGACCTCTCTCTTCTTCTTTACAGGCGCCTCAGCGAGTTGCTTGGCCTTCTCCCCTGCCATCTGCAGGGCGGTCTCCTCGTCCACGCTCTCCAGGTCCTCCATTGCCTTCAGTATGTCCTGGCTCTCCTCGTCCACAGGAAGCTCTTCCTTTGCGAAAATCCTGCCCAGCCGGCTCTTGACCTCGTCCATCTTGCCTTCCTCAAATGCCTTCATCACATCCGTATCCGCCAGTATCTGGTTCAGGTGCTCTATATCCGTGGCCAGGACCTTGTCCACCAGGGGTGACTTGGTCTTCTCCTTCTGCCTCTCCTTCA
>JAUXAV010000015.1 GCA_030619735.1 Candidatus Aenigmatarchaeota archaeon
GTATCCACATCTCCAAACCCAGAGTTATTCAGGTAGGGATGGAGATCATCAGGGTGTCTAATCGCGGTCACCCTCTTCACCTGCACCAAGCATAAGGTATCATACTTGGAGTAGCTCCCAGTTACTGCTATGGTTTTCCCCACTGCCCGGGAGGATGACCTTAAGGTATAGACCAATCCCTTCTCCATCAGCTGTTCTCTAGCCTCAGGGACATTGAAGAATATCATCCAAACCTCCTTACTCTCTGAGCATTAAACCTAGTTCAATGGTAAACCCATGATTAAGATAGGAGTAGTTTGTGGGGTATCTGATTACCTGGACTGACTCAACTCTCATTCTGGAATGGCCTTCAAGCTCTTTAGCTACCCGTCTGAATAGTCCTGGGAGATCCTTCCCATCTAAGTCACTACATTTAATGGTGCCTCCCTTATTCTCCTTATACATTTCCAAACCTCCTTAACCGAATCTCTTTACCTTAAGTATACTCTTCCGCAATCTACCAGGAGTCATGTGGGTATAGATAGCCGTAGTGGCTATATTCTCATGCCCTAGAAACTCCTGGATCTGCCTAATATCCAAACCTCTACTATAAAGGGAAGTAGCAGCCCCATGACGTAAGGAGTGAACACTTTTCCCCCTGATTCCACATCTCTTCATGTGATTCCTAATCAAAGCCTGAAAGCCATTCTTCCTTTGAGGTTTTCTCGGATCCTGCCCAGGAAACATATACTTGCTCTTATGGGAAATATAGTCCCTCCACGGCCTAATCATATTAATGACTTCATCTTCAACAGGGACTAACCTCTCCTTACCCCTCTTCCCCATTACCTTGATAAATCCCTCATCACTGATATCCTCCACTGGGATGTTACAGGCTTCGGATAGCCTTAGTCCGGCTCCAAAGGTTAGAGCCAGAGCAGCTCTTAACTTAGGATGGGTAGCTCCGTTCATCAGAGTAGTAAATTCCTTCTCAGTAACATAGGGCGGGAGGGTCCTCTGTAGGTAGGGGGTCTTCAGCTTCAAGGGGATATCCATCCACATAAAGAAGTGTCTTAGAGCAGTAATATGCCTAGCCCTGGAGCGTGGACTGTTTCCATTATCTCTAAAGACCTCTAGGAACTCCTCGGCATGTTCTTGATTAGGCTCTTCTCCATTCAAGAAGGATAGAAACTTCCTAACAGTATACGTGTAGGACTCTACCGTCCCAGGAGCCTTCTCGTCTTGTAAGTCCCGGAAGTATCTACTGTAGTCTTTCTTAACCTTGGTGGTCAATTTCTATCCCCCACGCTTTCAGTTGGGTTTCCCAGCACATTTTGCAGTGTCCCTTACGGAGTACCCGACCCTGCCTTGTTCTTGCATCGGCATCCCCGTGTAAAACGCAGATATCATTACTAAACTCCACCACCTCCCTTATCCCTTCCTGTTTAGCATCTTGAACTCCTTGCCAATGTGGGTAAGATATTCTTTTAGCCAATCGCACTTCACCTTCTTGTAGCCCTGCCTTGAAGGATATTTCTGCTTGGGCTTCCTGCTTTCTGCGGATAACATTGTTAATATCCGACAGTGTCATATTGTGGAAAGTCTTTACCACTTCAAACTTCACTGTATCTTTAGCTTCCATTATACTCCCTCCTTGATATAATCCACATAAGGCGCACGTTCCCAATCGTAAGGGCTATACCACAACCTAAGAGGGTGGAGCCACACCATATCCGGTGCTCTCCTCCCCTTAGAGGTAAGCCTAAAGTATACCCTAGGCTCTAAATCGTCTCTTATTGGATCTCCAACTGGGTTACTAGGCTCTTCAGTCCTTCCTGTTCTCCCAACTAGTCCAGCCCTAGCCAGAGCCCTTATGTATACCACGTGGGACCTATACGTGCCCAGCCGATAGGGCCTACCCCTTAAGGTTTTAACTCCCTTAAAAGTGGTTTTGTAAGCCTTATGTATTTCTGTAGGACTAGCTTCATCCACATTGATGAGGAAATCCCGAATGAAGATTCCGATCTTCGGAGGCGCTCCTCCCATTCCTAGCCTAGCTTCTTCATCTACCATCTTCTTTAATTTCTGGTGCTGGGGCTGGGACTTGAGTAGCCCCACTTGGACCGATGGCTGGTCGGTCCTTGAGGTAGCCAACCTACCCCAGCATGCTCACTATCATCTTTAGTTTTATTGTATCATAAAGATACCTCTGAGTCAAATTCCTCCTCCCCAACCGTATTTGACAAGGGAGATCCAAATATAGTATAATTACGTAAACAAAGGGAAAGGAGGAACTCAAATGGACCCGTATGGAGTACTTGACCTTACTCGTCAATTAGGTAGGGAGCCCAATGTGGATACTGCGCTCCACATCATGCAGTGGGAACTTGGAGACCTAACGAAGTCTCATGTCTACTCCAAGTGGCATCCCGACCTAGCTACCTCTTACAAGGAGGAAGCTAAGCTAGCCTTATCAGCTCTCCTCTTCCAGGCCCGCGTGGTGGCAGCCCTTCTGGACGCTTCCCCTGCCGAGCTACTGGCCATTGGAATAGAGACTGTTGAGGATAGGATTAAGGAGAAGGAGAAGAAGGTGGGGAGATTTGAACACTACGTGGGGGACCAGAAGGGTGAATAAGCAAGATTCCATTCAGGAGTTATTTGCCTTACAGCAGGAGATAATGGAGAAAGTCCCAGGTGGGGATGTACCTGAGCAGATGGCCCACCAGATAACCTGTGGGTTGGGGATCATTGAGGAGACTATGGAGTATCTCAATTCCATCGGTCGCAAACCCTGGAGGCCCCAGCCTTTACTTCCATCACAACAGTTAGAGGAGATAGTTGATATTCTCCACTTCTTCCTTGAACTTGTCCTCAGATCCGGCTTTACTTGGCCCCAAGTAGTAGAAGTCTACAAGATTAAACATCGGGAGAATCTTCAGCGTTATGAGAAAGGTAAAGCTGGGGACTATTCCTGGGATAAGAGAGGGGAGAAAAGGGAACTATGACTGACTTCAAGGGTTACGATGTAGGCCCCAAGCCCAAGATTATCTGCCTAGTTGGCTCCACTCGCTTCATAGAGACCTTCGCGATAATGGCCTACGAGCTAGAGAAACAGGGAGCCATTACTGTAGGTTGCCACTACTTACCCCCGTCTTACTTTGAAGGTGGACCCGTAGTGAGAGACCACTTGGCCGAAGTAGAGGACTGTAAAGAACATTTCGATAGGTTACATTTTAGGAAGATAGAACTGGCTGACGAAATCCTTGTCCTCAATGTGGGTGGTTACATTGGAGACAGCACAAAACGAGAAATAGCCTACGCAAGGAAGCTAGGTAAGAAGATAAGGTGGCTTGAGCATAACATACCAGTCTGGAAGAAAGTACTCAATAGAGCCAGGAGGGGACTATGAAGAGGGATCAAGCTAGGAGGGTGGCTGAGGAGCATTGGAAATGGCTTGAACCATTACTCCATGAACTCTACATTGGTGCCTTCATGCATGGAGTGAAGCATGAAAAGGGGGGCTCTGATGTTAAACCTAAAAGCCAATGACCTAAATGACCTGTTTGACAAGTCCATGAGTCTTATGCTCAACAGTAACTCTTGGGTAGATGCCGCCCAGACTCCAAGGTTACTCAGTTACAACAATCTCCTATTCGCTAATTCCACATCCTTCGACTTTGACTTATCCCATACTGGATTTACCAAAACTAGGTGGAGCAGATACTGCCATCAATACCTTGATAAAGACCAGCTCCACATCTGGCTAGATAACCTTAAAAACATATCCAAGCGAGGGGATAATCTATTCCGCTCCAAGGATACAGTCCGTCGTCCACGCGAGCATCACCATGGGTCCTGCTGGTTGGGTCTATCCTATCGTAGTTTACCTCCCACTCTTGTTCTCTATTCACGAGTCGCAGAATTCCCAACGAGGGCCGCCCTTGAACTAACTCTGGTCCACAAGGTAGGACAGGAGATAACCTCCAGGACGAATCCAACACAGCCCATCCAGCTGGTTTGGTTCATCTCATCCTTGTTCCTATCATGCTTACATATGCTCCCCTGGCTGGCTCACAACAATATCCTTGAGAAGACCTACAACCGGGAGGATTCCGTTGGACACTTTGTAAGGCACCAAATTGACCACATCAACAAGGGAAATGTCCATTACGGGCCCACAAAAAGAATGGCAAAAAGGTTGGAGCAGATCCGAGACGGTGTAACTAAGCCAGTTCCAATCGATAAGTTAAGTTTATGGATATGAGGTTGCTACCTTGATAGAGCTTACTCCATTATTAAAAGCTCGGGGATTTAATCAAACTCTCCTATCCAGATTGGAGGGCCGAAGGTACGAAAGCCCCTATTGGTCTAGGGCAGTGGACTTTGTGAGGAGCCTACCAGCTAGGTCCAAAAGTAGTGGTCTATCTACCAGACAACACAATTGGTTAGTCAATATTCTAAGTGACCTAGAAATGCCTTGGGAATAATAACATAAGGAGGAAATTCATGAACCTAATCTATGGAGACTTTAAGATAGCCACTTTGGAGCTAGAGCAGAGCTTAAATACCAAGGGAAGCAGAGTAGCCAACACTATTGAACTCACCAACATTGCCTATTCGGTCTCTAGTCCACATTTAGAAGACCTTACTCCCCACCAACCTTGGGCAAATAAAGAATTTGAGGACCGAGTATTCACCGAGATTAGGAACCCCGGTAAGGCCTGGGAGGAACTACCTGGGGTGTGGAAGCCAATGATGGAGGACCACAAAGGTCCAGGTGGTCTAATATACAAGGCCTTTAGTTATACTTATAACGAGAGAATGCTTCACCAATTAGGAGATATTCTTCAAGAACTTAGGAATAACCCAGGTTCCAGAGAGGCTTATCTCTCCGTTTGGAACTCTACTGTTGACCCCAAGCGTTTAAGTAGGAGGAGAGTCCCTTGTACTTTAGGCTATCAACTCCTCATTAGAGATGAGGGGCTCCTCATGACCTATATCCAACGTAGCTGCAATTTCCCAAAGCATTACCAGGATGATGTCTACCTAGCTCGAAAACTCCAGGAGTGGATGGCAGGAAAACTGATGATTGCCCCTGGGAGTTTCTCCCATTGGGTTGGGAGCTTACACAAGTTCGTTTAGGGGGTCAATATGGTTATGAAAGGACCTAGGATTACCAGAGATGAGTGCTTGATGGAGATAGCCAGAGTCTACTCTAAAAGGTCTACCTGCAACAAGCCCAATGGGGCAGTCTTAGCCAAGGAAGGAAGAGTAATTGCCACTGGCTACAATGGTTCTCCCCCAGGTAGACCTCACTGCATAGACGTAGGATGTCTACTTGATGACCGTGGCCACTGCCTGGCGTCAATCCACGCAGAGATAAATGTGATCCTCATGGCTGCTAGATATGGAATCTCCACTGAAGGAACAACCCTTTACTGTACCACATTTCCCTGTCCCCTCTGCAGTAAGCTCCTAACCAATACTGGAATCACCAAGATAGTTTATGAAAACCTATACTCCAATATGGAGGGCTACGGAACGTTGAAATCCTGTGGCATAGAGCTGGTGAAGTATGGTAACAAGAAGGGGGACTAGGGGATCCTGGGGGGCTTATGTCCAGGAAGGTAACTTAGAAGAGCTTGATCTTCTTGGTTCTAAACTTAGCCTAGAAATATCCTGTCCAGTCCACTACCCTGCTTACGGGAAGAACATATTTGAGTGTTGGTGTGGGGTAACCTTTCCCATATACCTTCTGAAGAGTGGGGATTGGGACAGGGTGAGAGAAGTCCACGAAAGGGGGCCAGTCAATAATGGAGGGTGATCCACATTGGGCTTTTGAGGAAATCCGTGAACCCGAGTGTAGCCGCTGTGAACTAGGTAACCTCAATGGTGAGCTCCGTTGCCTGGTGGGTGTGGGTCCACATGACGCTGACCTAATGATGATTGGTGAAGCTCCAGGGCGCAGGGAAATTCAGCCCGATGTTAGACGTCCTTTTGCTGGACCCGCTGGTCAATACTTAGACATGATCTTAGAGAACATTGGGCTAGACAGGACCAAAATCTTTATCACCAATGTGATTTGCTGTAAACCCCCGCACAATGATGACCCAACTCCCACTCAGGTAACAGCCTGTAAACCTTTTCTTGATGCCCAGATAACTACAGTTAAGCCTAAGAAAATCATGGCTCTCGGTAACATAGCCCTAAAGGCACTCACAGGCCACTCAGGTATATCTACCTACCGGGGGAAGCCTTTTACTCTTACCTATAACAATATCCCTCCCATTGAAGTGATCCCTAGTTTTCATCCAAGTTATGTCCGTAGGAGCCCAGGTCACTACCCTGTCCTATTCACTGATCTTCTCCGATTTAAGGGAGGTAACCTCAAAAGTATTGAGACTCACTATCAGCCTATTGAAACCATGGCCACCTTTAAGACGATGATTAGGGAGCTACTTGCTTCTCCTGAGGTATCTTTTGACCTCGAGACTACTCATCTAGACCCATGGACTGGAGCTAAAATAATCTGTATAGGCCTCAGCAACAGACCCGGCTATGCCTGGTGTGTACCTCTCGAAGGTAGATGGGCTCCGTGGACGGGCACTGAGTGTGCTGAGATCTTCAGACTCCTGGGGGCAGTCCTCTCCAATCCACGTATCTGGATCATAGCCTTCAATAGTCTCTTTGACCTAAAATGGTTGTGGACCAGGAATATACCAGCTAAATGTAATTCCGATCCCATGATGGATGCTACTCTCCTCGATGAGAATCTTCCACATAGCTTGGAAGCCACTGTCCAGCTCTATATAGACCCAGACTTTACTAAACCAGAACCTAAGGAGATAGCCACTTGGCCATGGGAGAAGATCTGGCCCTACAACTGTGGAGACGCCGATTGGACCCTGAGGTTGTCCCACATCCTCCCTGAGAGATTACACAAAGAGCCTACATCAGAGGTCCTTCTTAAGGAGCTGGTAATGCCAATTCAAACCAAGGTACTTCCCAAATTGGAACTAAGTGGGATCTACGTCCATGAGGACAAGCTCACTGAGGCTGAGGACAAATGCTTAGAGGAGGCCGAAAAGTGGGAGAATGAAATCCGCAAGCATGTACCTAAAGATTACGTTCCACCCGTTAAGTCAAAGAAGTCTCTAAAACGTGGATTTAATCCTGGATCACCAAAACAACTGGCACATCTCCTATTTGAGGTCATGGGCTTTCCTGGTGAAGTTCTTACCAAAGGTGGAGACTTATCCACAAAGGAATCAGTCCTGATAGACCTCAAGAACCAATATCCACATCCCATCTTAGAAGCCATAGTGGAGTTTAGGAAGTACACCAAGTACGACTCCACCTACATAGTCCCGTGGAGAGAGCTAAGGGACTCCAACGGTTTTATCCATCCCCATTATCATCTCAAGCCTGTTACTGGTAGGTTATCGTCTACGGATCCCAATCTCCAGCAGACCCCAAGAGAACCCTGGATGAGGAATTGTCTCGGTGCTCCGCCCAGATATCTACTCCTAGCTCCTGATTATTCCCAAATTGAGATGAGGATAGCTGCCCACCTCAGTCAAGATGAGAACCTACTCGCAGTATTTGCCGAGGGCAGGGATGTCCACCTTGAGACGGCTATGCTGGTAACTGGACTTCCTGCCGATAAAATCACCAAAGAACTCAGGAAGAAAGCTAAGGCTGTGAACTTCGGCCTTATCTATGGAATGGGAGCCCGTAAGCTAATGGAATATGCCAAGGAAAAGTATGAAGTCTATATGACCCTGGATGAAGCCACAACCTGGAGGAAAGCCTTCTTCACAAGATATCCAAGGCTTCTTGAGTGGCATAGAAAACAGAGACAAGAAGTCCATGAAAAACATCAAGTGGTATCTTTAATCGGAAGGATTAGGCATCTCAATAACATCCTGTCTTCTGATTCCCAGATAGCAGCAGAAGCTGAGAGACAAGCAATAAACAGCCCAGATCAGGGATTGGCTAGTGATATTACTCTTCTCTCAGCTATAGAAGTGGACAAAATCCTTCCACCTTCGGAGGGAAAACTCGCTGGGTTGGTCCATGACCAGACATTATACATCATCCGAGAGGACAGGATAGATTACTGGAAGGACAAAGTCAGGAACATCATGGAGAATCCACCTCTCTCTAGGTTTACCTCGGAGAAGTTATCAGTCCCATTGGGGGTAGATGTTACTGTATCACCCTACTGGAGCTAGTTCCCACGTTGTTTATTCCCCATGCAAGAAATATCTAAAGTGGACTTCTATTGACTCCGCTGGGGTATTGGCAGCCTCACACATGCACCTGTAGTAAATTGTCTCCCCAGCAGGTATATGTCTACCCCTTACCCTTGGGCTCTGGGCCACAGGCAAGAAAAGGGTATCGGACAGTACTTTAAACCTGGTCACATAAATCTTATCAGCCCCGTAAGCTACCTCAACCATATACTGTTTCTCAGCTATTGAAGTTTTCTCTACCAGCAGGGCTGAAATGTGACCTGGCCCTGAGGCAAACTTGGATGATAAGGTAACAGGCTGACTATCAACTATCTCAGTCCAATCACTCCATGTATCTGCTAATACGTTGGCGGTCAGATCGCAGGTAACACCGGTGACATCTGGAAACAGGCGTGTGGTGTGTTGTCCGAAGAAGTGGAGGTCATCTATCAGAGGTCCGTATTCGGGTCCAAGCCTATCAATAAACCCCATACATACTCCCATTTTCCCAGTCCCTTGAGGACTGCGTATTATTCCCTTTTCCTCACCGTGTGTTGAGCCTTCCATATCCCGAATAAAACTATTGACCATAAAGCAATAAGTTCAGCCAAAAGTATTGCTCTATTATAGGGTCACTCCACCTTCCCCTGTAATAGAGAAACAATAAATCTCCCGCTAAAACCACCAATAAAAGGTCGGCAAAGAATTGTATGACTCGCTGCCAAATCTTTTGTTTCATAGCTTATCTCCTTGCTCATTTCTCCATACTCAATCCTTATTATACTCTCTTAACCTTAGCTATATCTGTTACATCAACCCCCATCACCTTCGCCCATCAGTCTGCCATCTCAGCAATTTGTAAAACAACTATAACTTCACCAGTATCGACTTTCCCGCCCGCCGTCCCAATGGTTATTGTGTCCCCGGCAGCTATAACCCTTTGGGTCAAAGTATTGGTGTCGAAGTGCTTGGAGTAGCCCTTGGCCTTGTTGAGCTCGCTGACGGACACATCAAAGTAGTCATCGTCTAAGGCAACACCATCCTGATACCTACCAACCCTTATATTCACTCCGGCACCGGCCCCTGTCGCCACGGAGTAAAGGATTGAATAGCCAGCCAGGATGCACGGGCACTTGGCGAAGAAAACCTCAATATCCGTGGCCCCGCCTGTGAGGTCAAGGGCGATGGAGTGCATCGCCTGGTCGAATATTGTGTTGGTGCCACGGTCAAAAACACCCCGCCCAGTATTATTCATTGTGATATTGGCCTTAATTGAATTATAGTTAGCATTAACACCCCCGGCTATCTCAATGCCATTATTACCATTGTTATAGCAATTGTTGCCAACAACCTCATTGTAATCGGCATTTCTGGTGGCGTCGCCAGTAATATAGATACCGTCCCCAGTTTCCTGGTTGTTGCAAACATTCCCTGTCACAGCGCAGTAATCAGAGCGGTAAATATGGATACCATGCAAGCCGTTCCCCTCACATTGGTTGCCTGCGATAACATGCTCGTGAGTGACATCTATTCGTATCCCAGAATATTTGGTGGCACCAGTCCCATTGTCAGCACAAGTGTTCCCTGATATGGTATTATTGTCACAGGTCGCATTAATCCAGATGCCATACTCAGTATTGCCTTGACAAGTGTTGCCTGATATAGTGTTATTCTTGCTGGCGGTCAGCAATTTAATACCGCTTAATCCGTTCCCTGCACAGGTATTTCCTGATATAGTATTGTTAGAGGCACGATGTAAATATATGCCCTCTGCGCCTGCTCCCTGAATAGAGTTGCCTGATATAGTGTTATTGTCCGAGTACTCTATTATGTATATGGCCTGAAACTCCGTT
This sequence comes from Candidatus Aenigmatarchaeota archaeon, assembly GCA_030619735.1. Classification (GTDB taxonomy): domain Archaea; phylum Aenigmatarchaeota; class Aenigmatarchaeia; order QMZP01; family JAUXAV01; genus JAUXAV01. The sequence goes on from JAUXAV010000015.1 coordinate 10,067, forward strand.
CCAGAAAAAGAATTCCCTGATATGGTATTGTTGGTGGAGGTGGTAAGGACAATATCAATGGTATTCATTCCATAGAAGGTGATATCTATAATTTCATTGTAGTCGCTGTTGATAAGTCCTACACCACCAAAATACCAAGCTGCGTTCACCCAGATGTTCACTATCTTACTGTGGTCTACATAGGTAAACTCGATACCGTAATCAACATTGTTTGTGCGGTCTTCAATACAGAGGTCGGCAATCAGTATCCCTGTCTTTTCGCTGCCTGCGCCCCCTGTGGCAGTGATGATGTCAGTGTGGTCCGTCGTGGTGGTCAGAATAGTGTTCCTGCCGCAGCCCCTCAGGGTCTGGTAGCTGTCAAGGACTAAAGAAGCCTCAATGTAGTAGGTACCGTCAAGAAGCTTGACCTCTCCACCAGTGGCAGGCAAAGCGTCAATGGCCTCCTGTATCTTTAAATGGTCATCGGCACCAGTGCAGACATAATCAGCAAGAGCTTTTCCATAAGCTGAGCTATCGTTGGCGGCTACTACCAAAGTAGAGCTTCGCTGAGCCTCAGTCTCGCTACAGACTGCGTCCACCAACTGGGCAAGGGTCAGCTGTCCAGTTACCTTCTCAGCTGGCACCTCAAAGTCTACAAAACTCCCCTTGTCAATAAAAGGCATCTACCCCCCTTAGACTTGTAGTCCCCACTGCGAGCGCAGTGTTCCCTTCCCAGTGACAGAGGAGCCACTCGCTTCAAATACGGCTCTTACTTCCTTGGGGACTTCAGTAAAGCTTTTGGTGGTATAGCTCCCCTTACCTACCCTTGCGAAGTAATATGTGCCATGCTCTATGGCGTTACCCAGTACTGAAGCCATGATATGAATAGTTCCAGACAATGAGGATGGATGGACCACTAGTGTCTTGGTTTGGAATTTGCTGACATCTACCCAGCTACCAAAATACCAACTACCCCGTGCCACATGGGTTCCTAAGCCGAAGCCAGCTCCTATCCCTGAGAAGTGCCTTGCCATAAGAGTTCCAAGGTTACTTAAGGTTCCAATTCTTTCAAGATAATGGACGGAACCTAATCGGGCTACGGTACCAAGCCTTCCCCCTCCTATTCTGTTAACAGTACCCACATAAGGCTGGGTACCTAGATGGGCTATTGTCCCTAAGCGTTGCTGGTAATGGACCGTTCCCAATCTACCTAAAGTCCCAACCCTGCCACCTGCTACTCTGTTAAGGGTACCTGCCCGAGTCATTTCATCAAGAGTACCTAGTCGGTCTATCTTGTGAACGGTGCCCACATGGATAGTTAGTAGGACGGTTCCAATTTGAGCTATGGTCCCCATCCTACTGACTCTACCTACGGTACCCACATAGTTTAACTTCTCTAGGGTCCCCAGGTGCTGAAAGTCATGAGGTGGAGAACCTATCAGCCTTTCCCGTGCGACTTTATCTAGTTCATCTAAACTGCTCATATGTTATCTCCTTAGGCCCTAGACTCACAAAGGAATTCTAGTTTAACTTCTCCCGTTGCCCCAGCATTTTTACTTGTGGGTGATAGATTTCTTAACACTACGTGGATCTCCTTAGTCCCATCTAAGTCCACATAGTCAATGTTAAGGTTTTCAATATCCAATCTCCACTGGGTAGTTGTCTGCTGGAATCCGTAGGTAGGAAGGTTTAGTTCCACTGCCCCTATGAAATAGTCATTATCAAGATCTGATTCTTCAAAGTCATCACTGCCATAAAGTAGGACTTCAAAGAATAGCTGCTGGTCTGCTTGGATTGAGATCTTAGATATCCTGATTCGGTTACCCCTAAGCCCCTCCAGGTTTTCCCTTTCAACAGCATTCTTAGCGAGTTCCCCCGTAAAATGAATGTCCTTGTCTGAAGTTATGGGATAGATTACTGTCCGTAACTCCTTGACAAAGTCTGGAGCTCCAATTCCTCTGGCTATCAATGCCTTTCCCATTATGTTACTCCTAGTCTCGTTGGAGATATAGTGGCTATCACTGGTACAGTATGAACGTTAAGGGAGTCATAGTTCCACCATTCTACCCTCAAGTTACCTGGGGCTTTTATAGGATAATTTGGTCGGAACAAGACTGTAAAGTCATCCAAAGCTATGAAGGTATCTGCTATCGTTGGGATTATATATTTCCTGCCCCCACCTGCTGGGAGATATAGAACGTCCACCTCTAGAAACTGATGGCATCCAGCTGGAAAGCCCATTATCACATTCTCTATGATTCCATTAAAGGGGATTAGTCTCTCTTGTTCGTCCTGCCAGGCTGTGGCTATGGTCTTCTGAAAGGGGATAATTGCTGAGGCACCCACAGCTCCCGGAACCATTTCCTGAAGTAAGAGGACTAGCTGTTGAGCAGGTGGAGCTCCGGGAAAGAGTATCATTGGAGTAACCGCTGGAACTCCTGGGACTGTTGGGACCATTTGGGCTTCTAGTACAGTAACCAGTCTGTCAATCTTCTGAGCTAGGAACTTTACCTCTTCCCATGGAGCCCTCTCAGGGGGCTCAGGTGGGGGCTGAAACTCTTTCATAACCATTATTCCACCTCTTGTTATTATTATACCTCACAAAGGATAACTTTGTCAAGGTATGTCCTGTTTAGGCTGCCGGCTCATAGTCTATCTTAACTTTTACCCGTCCATCGGCTCCCTGGTTCTTAGTTACTGGAGACAGATTCTTCAAGACAACATGTAGTTCCTTCGTCCCATCTAAATCCTCATAAGGTAAGTTGAGCCCTCTTACATTAAGGTGATACCAGTAACTGAGGGCCCCCTTGGACAGAGTAGTGAGACTCCTGTCGGCTCCGTAACCCGTTCCTGCAGAACTGGTAGCGAAGGCCCTGAAGTGATATGTGGTATCTGGGAGCAAGCCAAGGATTACCTGGGAAAAGGTTTGCCCCTCAATCTTGCCCTGAGTAGAAGTAGTGTGCCCATAGGAAGTTGTCTCACCCCACTGAAACCCACAATCACAGGGACTAACCCCTCCGTCATCTACTAGGGTCCCATTCAGTGTCGCTTGAGCCATTATGTCACCTCCGTAGCTGGATCGGTTTGAACAGTAGGGACTTGGTAATCAACTTCAACATAGACCTGGGTACAATACCCGATACTTCCCCAACCTACTCCATGGTAGTATTCCAGAGTAATACCAGCCTGTAGGTTATTTACCTCCTCTACAGTCCAGGGCTCGTCGGTGAAAGGGTTGACAGTGATCTCCGAGAAGTCAGTCCGATAGCCGCCCAGATAGTCAAACCGGGGACCAGTGTAAACTACCCCATGTGTTTTGATCTTATGGTAGAAGTCGATAGCGTAAGCATATCCTCCTTGCCTTCTCCACCTAGCATAAATGGTTACCTTGTTTATAATAGCTGGCGCACCAAGGAGGTTGGTGAGATTATACAAATCCGTTCTTGTGCTAGTATAAGGACCTCCCTGCATAACCGCCGTAGCATCCTCATCAGGCGTTTCGTCATCCACCTTATCCCAATGCTCGCCACCACTGGGATACTGGTTCTTGATAGTAGTCATATCACCAGCAGCATTAGGTCTAAGAGTCTGGGTTGGCATCAAGTAACCTCCGTAGCTGGGTTGGTAGTTACGGTGGGAACCACCACCGTGGGGAAAGCAGGGTAACCATTATTGATTGGGGGAGATATAGACCAAATAGTAGTGAAGTCCCAGCCAGCATCAGTGAAGGTAGACTCGGTTTTCATCTCGGCTGTGGTTTTGCCAGTTCCCCCATTGCTCGTTCCTAGCCCTGAGGTCTCCGTATCCCAGAAGCAGTTGGTGATGGTTCCATCATTGGACTGGCAGAAGCCACCTTTCAATATTCCTGTTACGGCACCAGTGGAGTAGCAATCGTTAATAGTATCCTCGTTCCATTGAACGAAACCGCCAGAGAATGTACCATCGGCGGAGCATCGGGAGTAGCTATTGGTTATTGTGCCAGTATTCCACTGGACAAGGCCAGCACCGTGTGTCCCACCATCAACAGTGCCAGTAGCATAGCACTTAGTAATAGTCCCCACATTCTTATAAGCTAGACCACCAGCAGAGGCTCCGGTAATATCGCAATCCTCTAAGCCTAAATTCTGAACTGTCCCCTCATTGTAGGCAAATAGCCCTACACCAGCAGCTGGCCTATTCACAAACAAGTCAGTTATCTTATATCCTTTGCCATCTAGCTGACCCGTGAACTCATTAGTTAGTTGTCCAAGAGGAAGGAATCCAGCTCCACTATTCCAACCTGATGTTGCAGAGGCATCTATGTCGTTGGCCAGCTCATAGTAGGCTGTCGTGTCAAGCTCTACATTTTGCAGGTCGTTTACATCATAGATGATATAGGGGTCTGCTTGTGTTCCGCTACCAGTCATTTCTTACTCCTGAATCACTGCCGAGATGATATAAGGGTCTAGTACCGTCCCACTGTCTGTCATTTGTCACCTACTACCATTATGCAATTCTCCTATATTTGGTAAGATCCAACTCAACTGCTCCAAGAAAGGTATCCTCATCTAGGTCCGAATCGGTGAAGGTATCTTTGGAGTAGAACTCTATCCTAAAGTGGAGAGGCTGGACTGAATTGATAGCCACGTTGCGGATTAGTACCTTGTGGGAGACGAGCCCAGCGATGTTCTCCTGCTCAGACTCATTCTTAGCCAGTTCCTCAGTGAAGTGCTGTGCTGAGTTGGAAATTACATTCCTACTGGGATACTTCCCAAGGACAACGAAGTCAGGAGCCCCTGTTCCTTTGGATGTTAGTATCTTTCCCATATACTAATTATAAATCGTCAGGAATAACTTGTCAAGGTAGATCCTAGAGGGCCGATAATCTCTCTCCCAGGATTCTCTTACATTCTTTATTTCTAATCTTGATCTCTTCTCTAACCATCCCTAGGGTATCAATGTACTGGGTCCCACATCCCTCTAAGATCCTCTCGGCTATGTGGACCGGATTATTGGGGTCTTTAACTACCAGCCCATCCAAAGGAATAGTCTCACTTATTACCGATATTGTTCCACATGCAGCTGCCTCGGCTACGTTGTAGTTGAATGTCTCACACCAGCTACAAGCCAGATTGACCTTAGCTGAAGCAAGTAACTCAGTGTATTCCACCTGAGGTAGCCACTCATGGCGTATAGCGTCAATCCCCCTAACATCATTGAGAAGACTCTCATAGCCTTGGACATTAGTATGGAGAGTTAGTTTCCTCTCCCTCTGTACCAATTTCATAGCCAGTAATTGATTAAGTATATTCTTCTTAGGTCCAGTAGGACAGAACAGTGTGGCTATTTCTTTCTTATCTACATTTGGAGGATTTACTCCATCCACATCAAAGGGATAGGGAGCATAGAAGCCCTTCTCAGGATAAATCTTTGCCAAAGCTATATCCCCGAACCAGACAAAGGAAATTCGTGGGTCTTCCCTTATCCTTCTAAGGTATTCCTGTTCCACGGGTTCAAAGTCCATCTCCCCAGCTGAAGAAGTCCACAGAATTCCTACTTTTCCCCCTAACCCTAGGAGCTGTTCATATATCTGATGCCAGGCAGCAAAGACATAAACATCAGCTGGTGGAATAGCTATTTTCTCCCCCTCCAGTAGCACAAAGTCCCACATCCCTAGTTTCTTTCCCTCTTCAAGAGGTCTCTTCGCTCCTGGGAAGGGAACTGAGAGACTTACTATCTTCATTTTATTATCACCTCCTATATTCTGAAGTGCGCCTTCGGCTTAGGTTTCTCCCCGGTTTCCAGTTCATCCACTAATTCCTTAATCAATTTAAGCGTCTCATTTGTCCAGCCAACACCCTTAATTGCGGTAAGCGTCGCTTCTAGTGCCCTAGTTGCTACGCTATCATAAATAGCATTCAACCCCTTGACACGGGTTATCAGGTCATCAACCTCAGCGGTAGTATGGGTATTGATTACTGCTTCCGAAGCCGGGTCGGCAGGTAAGTTATCTGTTTTGGCTTTAATGGCGTCAACAATAGTGTCAATGGTGTTCAAGCTCTGTGCAGATGTATAGAACACCAATACGGTTGTTTTGGCTCCACTCGTTGAAGTTTTAACCTGGATACAGACGACATCTCCGTTAGTTTCCCCTGCGGCAAGGTCGAGGTAGTAAATACCGCTTGAGCCAATCTCGGTCGCCTCATTGGCGCAATCAGCGAAGGCTCCACCATCAAGGCTGCGTTCGCTATCTAGCCCAGCGGCACCACTTACTGGGTCTCCATCAGCATCAAGGATAGGGAAAACTATCCTAGTTGCTGAGTTCTTTTTAAGCGGAAACGAACTAGCCACTTTGGTTCACCCCTATCGTTCTCATTCCTGCTATTCTTTGAACTCGGCTAATATATGGTTGTCCTAGCGGTGGTGCCACTATATCCCCATAGCCATAAAGACTCATAGCACGACCACTACTGAAAGCGTAAGCTGCTTCATCATTGGGGTCTATATACTCGCCCTCAGCAGTCCAGACGCCAACAAATCCAGAAGTGTTATTCTCTATACGACCAGCA
>JAUXAV010000121.1 GCA_030619735.1 Candidatus Aenigmatarchaeota archaeon
AGATGGCGTGAAGTACCGTTACTATAAGGCAGGGGAGGATATAGTTGTTGACATTCCTGTCAGCCGGTATGAAGTAGAGGCCCTTGCCGGTCCAGAGTCTAGGGCTTGGGGAAGGTATGTCGAGGCTGATAAACAGGCAAAGGTGAGTAGTTGAGCAATGGAAGCAAATACGAGGAAAGTGTATGAAAAATTGGGGCTATCCCCAGATGACTACATGATGCTTTACTGGGACCTCCCGAACAAGCGTGTTATGGCCATAGACCACATAGGGGGACATTCTACTGTTGGTGACATTTACGACGTAGTTACCAAAGACGGGTGTGTGGTTAGTTTCAGGATAAGAAGGTGTCAAGACAATGTTAACACCAGCTGACTTAAGCTTACCAGAGAAATTCTCTTCTTGGAGGCCTGGCCAACTACAAACTGCTGCCAAGATAGCTGCTTCCCAGAAGTATGCCTTCCTCTTAGATGCACCAACAGGATCGGGGAAATCCTTGATAGCTGCCGCCGTACAGCGTATCCACGGTAAGAACATGGTCTACTGCTGTACGACAAAGCAGCTCCAAGACCAGCTCTTACATGACTTCCCCTATGCAAGGACTCTCAAGGGCAGAGGCAACTACCCGTGTTTGAAGTATGAGAGAATGTTCCCGAGAGTCTCAGCTGAGGATTGTACCCACTCCAAGGATAATGAGTGCAAACACCATAACAGGTGCCCATACATGAGGGCCAAGCGTGAAGCACTGTCGGCACCATTAGCTGTTCTCAATATCGCATACTTCCTCTCAGAAGCGAATTTCGTTGGTGCCTTTTCTGGCTGTGAACTACTCGTCATCGATGAGTGTGATACACTTGAGGATCAGCTTATGTCGTTTACCCAGCTCGTGTTGACCCAAAGGCAGCTTACTAGTCTTGAAATATCTCCGCCTCGCTACAAGACGAAGTTTGAGTCCTGGATAGAATGGGCAAGAAGGGCCCTTGATAGTCTTATTCCTCAGCTCCGTAAGCTTGAGGAGGAAGTTGATAGCGGCTCTTGGGGTACTGTCGATTTTGCCCTACTCAGAAGGAAACGTAATCTCACTAGGCTTGTGTCGAAACTGAAGTTCTTCACAGCTGAGGTTGACAAGACTTGGGTGTGGTATCCGGGTCAAGACAAGTGGGTGTTTAAGCCCGTATGGATAGCCAAGTATGCATCCGGTGTGCTTTGGAAGCATGCGAAGAGAGTCCTCGAGATGAGTGCAACTGTCCTTGACCCAATTCAACTATCTGCCAATGTTGGGATGACTCTTGGTGGAAGAAGGTTTGACTACTTGTCCCTGCCTTCTCCATTCCCCAAAGAGCACCGACCTGTGTATTATGAGCCTTGTGGAAGTGTGATAAGAAAAAGAATGGATGTTGCCCTACCTCAGTTAGCCCTAGCGTTGAAAAAGATAATGGATAAGCATCCAGACGATAGAATACTTGTCCATACTGTATCGTACAAGGTAAGGGACTACTTGCGTAAGAACATCCAGTCCAATAGGTTTGTGACTCACAGCACAGCCGACAGGGATATTGTGCTGGGGGCTTTCAAGAAGTCAGATAAGCCTCTCGTGCTCCTTTCTCCGAGCATGGGTAGGGGCGTTGACTTGCCGGATGAAGAGTGCCGTGTTGTAGTTATTGCCAAGGTGCCTTACCCAGATCTTGGGGACCCACAGGTCAACAGGCGTGTACACGGTAGTAAAGATGGTGACGGCTGGTATGCACACAAGACAGTTAGCACAATAGTTCAGGCTTCTGGTAGAGCGTGTAGATCAATGGAAGACTACTCCATTACGTATGTGCTGGACGGGCAATTCGGCAAGATATACGGTGAGCACTGGAGGGTATTTCCGGCCTGGTATAGAGAATCGGTGATTATGTAGTTATGAGCAGCCGAACACGGGATAGTATGACAGGGTGGGGTTTCTTCCAGCAGGGGGGCGAGCAAATGCAGGAGGTGACGGGACTTGGTGCTCAATTGAGTGCCCGCATACACTGCCCTGTTCACTACCCTGCCTTCAACAAGCGTGCGTTTGAGTGTAGATGTGGTGTTATATTCCCCTTGTACATGGTCCAAACGAGGAATTGGAGCAATGTTAGGGAACACCATGAAAAAGGCCACAGACCGGAGGAGGCATAAAATGAGTGACATGAAAGACTACCTCTGGCTCATTAAGACAAACAAGGGTGACTTCTTCATAACAGTGATGGGAAACTGGACACAAGAGGAAGCAGCTACGAGAGTCAGAGCAGTGTTCGATGTAATACTAAAGCTAGGTATCATTGCCATGATCCCCAGAAAGCGCACCACAGGCCCTGTTGAAGCTACGTGCACGATATATGAGCAAGAGGAGCCAAAGGACGAGCTAGGCTTCAATTTCCTGGCCGGTAAGAAACTCTGGGATGCTTGCGGCCGGGGGGTCGAATACGAGGCCGAGCAGATACGCTTGAAGAAGGAGATGGAAGAATAATGGAAATAGTGAATCCTAGCCACACCATACTAGATGATGTTGACGGGGAGCAAATACTTCTTAAACTTGAGCGCTGTGGCCGAACTGCATACAAGTCGGAGGATAAGATAACAGAAGGCTCTGCGAAGAAGTTCGTCGCGAACATATTGAAGCGGGGGCACGAAAGTGTCATCGAGCATGTCAGTATTTCAGTCAGGCTCATCTGCGATAGGGGTGTAACCCACGAGATAGTGAGGCATCGACTTTGTGCCTACACCCAAGAGAGCACCCGCTACTGTGATTATGCTAAGAAGGGTGTTACGTTTATACGGCCATGTTTTTGGAAGGAGGAGCCCCACCTCTATGAGTGTTGGTATTCCACAATGAAGGTAGCGGAAGCAGCTTACAACTATCTCATAGAGAACGGTGCTTCTCCACAAGAAGCCAGGTCAGTGTTACCTAACTCACTCAAGACTGAAATCGTTGTCACGGCTAACCTCCGGGAGTGGAGACACATCCTCAAGCTCCGAACGTCTGAAGCCGCTCACCCTCAAATGAGAGAACTTATGATTCCACTTCTGGCTGACTTTACACGCTTATTGCCAACTATATTTGGAGACATCGTACCAAGCCAGTTGGTGTAGCATGGAGAGAAACCTAGTAGATCAGGTTTACCAACCAAACTCCAGAAAATAGTTTTGCTGGTATAGTTTGGGCGGTAGTTTACTTTTTTACCCTAATGCACTATAATAATTATCGGTAAAATGAAAAAGGGAATTGGGTGTGACTGAACCTACTGTTGTAACTGAGCTGGTATGCATGCAATGTGGGCACCACTGGGTTCCTAGAGTACCTCACCCCAAGGTGTGTCCCCACTGTAAGCATTACGATTGGGACAAGTCCACCTGGGAGGTAGAAAATGAAGTGAAGACAGGATCCAAGGGTGAAAAATAAAAGGAGGGTTAAACATGACAACACCTAAAGAGCAGACATCTTGGGACACTGAA
>JAUXAV010000161.1 GCA_030619735.1 Candidatus Aenigmatarchaeota archaeon
GACCTCCATTTTGTAGGATTTTCACCAGGCCTTCTAAAGAGCCTGAAAGACCCCTTCAGGGCTATAAAGGAGCTGCAGGCCGGGGCCAGGGTCTTCTCTGTCCAGCCGGGCCAGATTCAGGCCACCCTGAAGAAGTTCTGCGGGGAGATTGTAGAGAACACTGAAAGGCTGCATGTCCTGAGGAGGCAGCTCAAAATGCCCAGGAAGGGCCTGAGGGACTACCTGAAGTCCAGGGAGTTCAAATCCCTGCAGGACATATGCGAATCCGTGTTCCAGGCCTGGAAGCTCCAGAACAAGGAGCTTGAGAAGCTCAGGAAGCAGGCAGGAAAGACAAGAGCAGATTCCCTTATAAAGAAGGCCAGGAAGGGGGAGGTCTTTGACGTGCTGGAAGGGGACAGAAGGGAACTAATATCCATAGCGAACCAGGTTTTACAGAAGAACCCCAGGCTCACTGTAATCCTGGCAAACCAGTCCGGGGACATTATAGGAATGAGCAGGAAAAGGAACATGGGAAAGGCCATCAAGGAATTATGCGAGAAGGCAGGGGGCTCAGGAGGAGGCAAGCCGGAACTGGGCCAGGGCAAGGCAAAATTGGCAAAATTCCTCAAGATTATCGGCTTTGACATGAGGATAGCTGGAAAATCAGTTTAAACCCTAGATTTCCTCCAGCAGACACTCCTTGGGCTGGAGTATTGCATTGAGGCAGAATTGGGTCATGAAGTCCCTCTGCGTTATATTGCCTATATCTACCACATCTCCTGCCCTGCCGATAAGCCATATCCTTGTCTCATTGGCAGGGACCTCCACCTCCTCCAGGACCAGGAAATCCTTCAGCCTGTCCGCAAAGCCCTCAAGCATTGCCTTTTTCTCCAGGGATTCCGGGGATTCCGGGGAATAGAAATCCTCTATTAAAACCCTGCCCGTCCTCAGGACCAGTATCTTCTCCTCTGGCTCAAGGCTCCTGTTCACTATATGGGGAATCTGGGGTATGTCCCCCCCGCCCTCCCTGCCCGTGAACATGAATGCATACCCTATCATTGCAAATATCATTATTAACGCTATGAACAGCCCCATTACCGTCTGCTTGTTTAATTCCACCATACAACCACCTGATTAATATATTCTAATACCTATAATTTAAATATGGCCGGAATTGAGGAGCAGGCAAAGAGCCTTAACATAAAGGCAGTGATAGTTTCCCTGATTGTATCCAGCTTCGGCTTTGTCGCGGCCCTGTTCTGGCGGGATGCCATAAAGGAGCTTATAGCAAAGCTTGTCCCGGAGGGCCAGGGCATTGCATACTCCTTTGGCGCGGCAATAGCAGTGACCATAATAGCAGTTATAGCAATCTATTTCGTGGCTAACCACCTGACCAGGCTTGACCTCCAGGACGTGAGGGAGCTCAAGAAGCTGAAAAGGATAAAGGAGATTAAAAAACTGAAAAGGATAAAGAACCTGAAAAGGAAGAAGGCTCAGCCCGTTACTGCTTAATCTCTTTCTTCCAGGTCCTCCCGAACAGGTAGAGGACTATGGGTGTGATTATGGCAGAGCCTATCACCAGGGCCTCTATCGCAGCCTTGTCCTGCTCAATCCCAAGCCCTGTAAATATATAATACAATGCAATTACAACCCCCAGGAACTTTATTACCGACAATATAACATTCAGCGTCTTTTCTTTCCTAAGACCCTTCCCTTTCATATTCAGCTTACCTCCACTGCCTTTGAGGCCCTTATGGTCCTTATCAGTTTTGCAGGCACAAAGCCCAGCAGGCATATCAGGGCAATCCCCAGCATGGCGAACTGGTAGCCCAGGCCCAGCATATAGGATATGAATATCCCTGACATGAAGGCAGCAACATGGATCCAGCTCATGAAATACTGCCACATGAACCCTGTTAATTCAGGGGGGACGGTGTCAGCCAGGACCGCCTCCCAGGATACGAAATTGAAGGCACCGAAGAACCCCAGCAGGAACGAAAACACAAAAAGCCAGGGAGTCATCCCGGGCGCCAGGAAAAACCAGAGGGCGGCAGAGACCGCAGCACCCGACAGTGAGATGTAATAACCCCTCTTGTGGCCTATCCTATCAATAACCCTGCCCATTGTGAAGGAGGCTGTAATTGTCCCGGCCCCCAGGCATATGACGGGGTAAAATATCCCTGAACCTATAATAGGGTTCAGGACCAGGGAGATAATCCCCCTTGTGGGGTCCAGGACGTATATGAAGCAGCCCAGGAATGCAAAGGCTATCCAGGAGAACATCCATTTGTTTGTAAAGATTTCTGCCAGGATTTTTTTAGAGGGCCTCCTCTCCTCTGTGACCGGAGGCTCTTTTATGAATATGGTGGCCAGCACAGGCAGCCTGTAGAGGCAGAACAGGTATATTGCTGCAGTCCATCCCCATACGGGCTGCACAAACATGGTAAGCCCTACGGCAAGGCTCCAGCCAATGGCCCTGGCTCCCCATCCCACCCCTAATCCTGTCCCGTGCCAGTCCGGCGGGCTCACATCCAGGAGCAGGGCGTCCATTCCTGTGTCTATCAAGGCGTCCCCTGCCATTATAACAATGACTGCGGGAAGGATTCCGAGCCAGACCAGCTGGGTGTTGGCAAGCCACAGAACCCCTATAATGGTTATAAGCGCGCCTATCATGATGTATGCCCTCCGTCTCCAGCCCCTTACGGCAGGGCTTGCATCCATGCCAAG
>JAUXAV010000112.1 GCA_030619735.1 Candidatus Aenigmatarchaeota archaeon
GAGGGTTTTGCCGTGGTATTGGCTGCCTGGACACCGGTGTGGGTGTAATCAGCTAAAACTCGTAGTTCATAATGTTCCATTTGACTAATCTCCTTTCCATTTGAGAATCAAATGGGTTTGACTTATTTAATTTTGGGAGTACTAGAACTCCAGTGTGGATTTGACGCCAAGTGCCTTTGCAGCTGCTTCCTGTTGTCTCTGTGCAGCGCCTGCTCCTAGCAGCTTAACGTCCCTATCACCTTGCCCTAAGGGCTTTCTCCCAGCAGCGGGCAGCAGTATTGCCGGTAGCGAGTAGGCGAGACCATAAACACCACCTGCAGCCACTCCCTGGAACACGTCACCAAGTATGCCTCTGGTGAACAGGGCACCGGCGACTCCTACCAGCGGCATACCAAGCAGGGTACCCCAGGTTAAGATAGGGCCAGCAGCTCCCAGCTGCGGCGCTAGCCTAACTACTACACCCCCCACCACGCCAGCAACACCTGCGCCGCCAACCCCGGCTGCTACTTTGGTTAGTTCCTCAGTTCTTGGTGCAGCAAATGCGATTTCCTGTCCTGCCATTAGTTTGTCCTCCTGCTTTTATTTTTCCCGCTATCGACCTTGCGGGGGGAAGAGACAGCCTTGACTAAAAGGAAAAGGGATGAGCTTTTCCAACCTTCTAGTCGAAGGCTGCTCATCCCTTTTATAGCCTTTGAGCTGCCGTTGAAAGCATAAAAGCCTAGTGAGCCGACTTTCAATCGGCAAGCTCACTAGGCTTACTATAACAATAAACTATTTATTTTTCTTTGTCAAGCCCCCTTTTAGGAAGTGGAGTCCTAACAAATTCTGCTAGGGCTCCGACGGTCACAATGGGTATCTTAAACCTCTTGGCTAGGGACCTCAACTCCTTAGCGTTCATCATTTCCCCACTATCTGAAACCAGCTCACACAGGATACCACCGGGATAAAGACCAGCAAGCTGGCATAGCTGAACCACAGCCTCAGTATGCCCATTTCGCCCAATTAGTCCATCAGGATGAGCGCCAAGCAGCATAATGTGGCCAGGGCGGGCTAAATCAGACGGCTTGGTGTTGGGGTCGATTATCTTTCTTATGGTCGTTGCTCTATCCTTTGGTGAAATGCCCGAGTGTTCTACCTCTTTAGCATCAACCGGGCTGTAGAAGGGGGTATCGGTTACTCGATATCTTGAGGGCAGAGAGTCTATTTTGAGCTCTCGGAGCCTTGCTCTGGGTAAAGCCAGGCAAAGGAGCCCTGAGGCTACCCTGGCAGCAAAGATAATTGACTCAGCAACTATTTCCTGAGCTGGAATAGCCAGGTCTGCCTCTCCCTCTTTCTCCGAGAAGATAATGACAAAGCGCCTTTCCCGAAAGGCTTTTATGGCTGCTTCAATCCTGCTAAAGAGCCTCATTTTACCACCGATGCTTCTGCCATCAAGTCGAGCTTGGTAACCTCATCCCGCCTGAGGGCAAACATCTCTTCCAGGGCGCCAGGCCATAATTCTATCACCTCTTGGTCGTTAAAATAGAGGTAGGGGCAGTAATTGAGAGGGTCGGGAACCACCCGAGCCGATGTATAGGTAGTTTCTAAAATCTGGCCAGCTCTCTGACACCAGGCATGCCCGTAACCCTGATACATACCTACAGCGACGTGGGCCTGAGTGAAGTTCCTCAGCAGGGAGGTCAAGAGGATAGAAGTGTCCTCACAGTCCCCATGCCCCTCCAGGTTTTCGTAATACCCCTGCAGGGTTTCAGAGGGCACCTGCCAGAATTCACCGACATCAAGGCGGTAGGAGATATTCCGGCACACGAAGTCATAGAGCGTCCAGTAGTCGGGTCCAATTTGAGTGTAAACGGCTAGGACATCGGGATTTGAGGGTTGAATAAAATCTCGGAGGTCCTGCCAGTGGCCACGAACATTTACCAGGTATTGTCCATCTTCATAGAGGACTCTCCAACGGAGCCGAGATAGTAAAAGGGTTCCCAGCAAGAGGCACATACTTCACCCCCTAGGTTTAGCCATTGCGAAAGCCATGGTAGCCCCGATGATCCCCAGAACGCCCAAGCCACTAACAATAGCCAGAGCGACCATAGTAGCCCGCAGAGCCACGGCTTCGTAAAGCACCCCTGTGGAGCAGTCATAGGTATAGCTCTTGCCGTCCTCGATGGGACCTAGATTTGGTGCGTCAAGCAGAGTAATTGCGTGAACCATGTCCAGTACACGGACCCGAAGGTCAGTGGCACCATAGGGGTTGTAAGCGGAGTCCCAGGCTTCATCCAGAGCAAGCGCACCGGAGGCGATAAAAGTTCCCTCTTCCTCACTATAGAAATCAGCAGCCCAATGAGTTGAGCCCGGTGGGGCATTTGTAATTTTTAGCGTAAAACCCATCATAGACCTCCAATCCGTTATTCTCGCCTGGTAGCTAAAGCTATGGCTACGCCGCCTCCGACTACAACTATCCCACCAATGATAGCCCACGGCAGCCAGTCTGGGAGAGCTGGTTTCACCTCTTCCTCAGCTATTTTATCCAAGTAGTCGCGCAGCTCCGCTTCTGACATACCATCTAAGGTCTCTGTGGGGGTCAACGGGCGCTCCCAATACTCCTCAGAGTCGTGGATAGTTAACATCAGGGTCTCTTTACCCCAGCCTGGCTTCACATCCTTAAGCCCCGGATAGGTCTTGAAAAGCTCGACAATGGTTTTAATTGCTAAGGTGGCTACCACTATGACAGCGATTATTGCTAGGCATACCAGTATGATGGCTAGCCACACGGGGATACCGACGGCTATTCCAGATGCTACCCCAGCTCCGAGTGGTGTCCCAACGACCTCAATCCTGAAGTTAGTCCAGAAAAGTGGCGTAGTATCAACGTATACCTTTACCTCAATAGGACGACCGCCTCTTGCTCTGACCTCCTCCTCTAGCTTGCTGGCAAACTTATCCCCAAACCAGGCTGCGGGGGTAAAGGGGTCTGTCTTAAAAGTGGCCATAGTTACTTCAACATCGCCGTCGTAGATATAGGCATAGGGATAAATGGTGTGCTGGATAAGTTCAAATTCTGGGGGAACTTCAAGGGTAGTGGTGCACAAATCCCCTTCGTAACTATCAACGACAACAGGGCTATCAGGGTTCATAAAGAGCTTGATAGCTATGGTATATGTCCCCACTTTGTCAATGTCAAACCGGTCACCATAGAAACGGTGGTCCTCATCAAAGTTGACATACTCAAACGTCCAATCAGGACCGTAATCCTCGACTACTACTCCGTCAGGATCTTTTACTACCCATGAGATTGCCATCTTCTGCTTGATAGCCATGTCATTGCGTCCCCAGACATAAACCTTGCCCCTGGTGCCGATAGGCACGCTGGCACCCACGGAGAGCAATTCCTTTGATGGGTTAGGTCTGTTAGTAGACGGGTATATCACCTCTAACGCTATCATACTCCAGCTCCTTCTTGCTGATATGTCCGGCATATTCTTCAGTGACCCGACACAGAACCCCAACGTAGCTATCAACCATAACCGGGGAAGCCGGGTTCATAAACAGCCCTATTGAGATAGTCCAATCTCCAGGTTTGTCAATGTCAAACCGGTCACCATAGAAACGGTGGTCCTCACCAGGGTTGACATACTCAAACGTCCAATCAGGACCGTAATCCTCGGCTACTATTCCGTCAGGGTCTTTCACTATCCATGATATTGCCATCTTCTGCTTGATAGCCATGTCATTGCGTCCCCAGACATAAACCTTGCCCCTAGTGCC
>JAUXAV010000033.1 GCA_030619735.1 Candidatus Aenigmatarchaeota archaeon
GGCTTCCCTGCTATCTGCTTCTTGACCCTTTCAAATGTCATGTTCATCAACACTCCATACAACTCCATTTTTCCCATCTTTCCCGGTTTTTTTCCAGTATCATGTCTATGTATCCCTCAACCGCTCCAGGCTCTTTATCTATGTATTCTAAAATTGTTTTTGCCTCCTCTCCTCTGGCTCTCCACAGGCCCCCTTTCCAGGGACCATCTTCAACCTGTATCATTACCGGCCCTTTTCCATTATAAAAACCCAGCTGATATTTTCCGCACTGAACCACTTTCCTTTCCACCGGGGTCAAAACTCCTGGGCAATCCATTAGTCTTCTCCCTCCTTCACTTCAACCCCCAGTTTCCTGACCCATTCCATTGCTTCATCCCTGGAGATTCTGTGTTTTTTGCCAACCCTTTTGGGCCTGAGCATCCTCTTCTTAATCCTGAACCCGGGCCTCTCCAGGGTCACGGAGACATCCATTCCTATTATCCCGACCTCGGGGTCGTATTTGACCCCGGGTATGTTTATGTACTCATGGATTCCGAATGAGAAGTTTCCAGAGGTGTCAAAGCTTGAGGGCTTTATCCGGTTGTCCAGGGCCTTGAATGCCCTTTCCAGGAATTCCAGGGCCTCCTTTCCTCTTATGGTGACCTTTACCCCTATGTTCTTTCCCTTTGGAACACCGAATGTGCTTCTCCTCCTTGCCTTTGTAATAACGACCTTCTTCCCGCTTATTGCCCCCAGTATCTTCTTTCCCTTCTCCAGATTTGGTCCTGCCTCACCCATTCCCATGTTCAGGGTGACCTTCTCCAGCCTGATTTGCCTCATGGGGTTCTCCCCCTTTTCGGATTTCTTTTCCGGTTTTTCTGCTGCCATTTCAACCCAGCTCCTTTATAGCCTGCCTGCCAAAGTCCCTGACGTTCAGGGGGATTGCGGATGAGTCCAGTTCTTCCGGTGAAAACCATTTGATATCACTGTGCTCATCTGGTTTCAATCTCACTTCCCCGCCCCTGGCCCTGCAGAAATAAATCAAATCAATATGCTGGTGCTTGCCGTCAATCTCCTCAAGGAACATGTGATTCGGTATGGGGAGTCCCCTGACCTCGCCTTCAACATCCCTGCCCCTCCTTTCAGCAATAATTTCTATATCCAGGCCTGTTTCCTCCTTTATCTCCCTTAACAGTGTTTCCTCAGGGGTCTCATTCTCTCTGACATGACCGCCGGGCGGCAGCCATTTATCCAGCTTCCTGTGATTGATAAGAAGGGTCTTTCCGT
The DNA here is from genome assembly GCA_030619735.1 of Candidatus Aenigmatarchaeota archaeon. Lineage (GTDB taxonomy): Archaea > Aenigmatarchaeota > Aenigmatarchaeia > QMZP01 > JAUXAV01 > JAUXAV01. Next base: position 1,267 of record JAUXAV010000033.1, read on the forward strand.
CCTTCACAACATATCCCGTGGCTGTAAATTCCCTTTTCATTTCCCACCACCTGCTCCAACCAGGATATAGTCCTTGAGGGTCTCTATACTCTTTCCCTTCTCTATTTCCAGGGTTACGGTGCTCTTCCTTAGCATGTCTTTCCTTTCCCTTATTTCCTTAATCTTTCCTGAAATGCCGATGTTTGCCCCTGCAATCACCAGGGCATCTGTTCCCTTTTCCAGCCTGAAATGCTTCACCACCTTCTGCCCGGGCAGGCTTATCAGGAGTGAATCCCCCACCTTATACGGGCTCTTGCCCTTTATCAGGATGTTCCTGCCGTCATGGAGGCTTATCTGGAAGACCCCTCCCTTAAGGGTTTTCTTGCCCCTTATCCTGCAGAGCTTCTTCCCTGCATCCTCCTTCCCTGTCTTCTCCAGCCTGAGGCCGTTCCTGTCCAGCAAAACCCTGAGGTACTGGCCGGCATCAGGGATTTCAATGGTGTCCATAAGGCCCACGGGGAATTTGGGGTCTTTTCTCTCCTTCTTGTCCACCAGTATCTTCCCTGCCCTGACAATCTTCCTTGCCTCCCTTGAGCCTTTCGCATATCCCAGTATATCCTTTACCAGGATTTGCAATGGTATGCAGAACCCCAGCGGATGGGGTCCTGAGCCGGGCCTGACCACCCATTTCCTCTCCTTCTTCGGGACAGGCCAGAATTTCGGTATCAGATACCTCTTCATGTGCGCCATCTTAACTCACCTTCTCCTTTTTGGGCTTTTCTTTCTCCGGGGGCTTCTTTTCCTCAGGCTCTTTCTCTTTGGGTTTGGCTTTTTCAGGCTTCCTGGTTTCCTTTTTCTTGATGGGCTTCTTTTCTTTCCTGGGAGCCCTTTCCAGGGCCTTCTGCCTCCTCTTGTCATCCAGCCCCATCTTGGTAATCCTGAGGTTTGAGGGCTCCAGGGCCTTCAGGACCTCTGAGCCGTCCACCTTCTTTATCTTGACGTTCTCCACATAGATTTTTCCCCTCTTTAAATCAACCCTGTCCACCACACCCTTGAGCTCCTTGAAGCCTCCCCTCATGACCTTCACCTCGTCCCCCTTCCGGATTGGCATGCTCCTCTTCCCGTACTCGTTCCTGAGCACAGGGGAGAGGTTCGCTGAAATAAACTTATGCCTGACATGGAGGGGGGCGTTATGCCTGAATTTCCTCTGCTTCCTGGGCTGAATGCTTGACTTCCATTTAGGCGACCATGTTTGCTTCATATTTTCTCCTTTCTAATAGACGTTCCGCATATCTGTCTATTCCGCCTTCAGCATAATAGCTTAAAGGGATTTTAGTAATTCCCAGTGTAACTGCAATCCAACCCATTTCGATATCCGTTGTCCCTGCCCTTGTAATCATCATCCTAGGCACTGCATCATCATCCAAATGCCTATAAACGAAATGCTTTTCTCCTTTCAATAGACTAATCCAATCTTTCATATCATACCACCTTTGCTCCTGGCTTCACCTTCCTGTTGGGATGAAGGAGGATGCAGTCTGACCTGTCGCCCTCAACATCCACTGCCAGAATCATGCCCCGGCTCTCATGGCCCTTAAAGTTCTTGGGTTCCAGGTTGAACAGGAAGGGGCATTCCTTACCTATCAGTTCCTCTGGGCTGTAGAATTCTGCAATACCTGCAACTATCTGTCTTTTCTCCGAGCCGAAGTCCACCTGGAGCTTCATGAGCTTGTCTGTCCCTTCTGCCTTCTCCGCTTTAAGGATTTTCCCTATCCTGATGTCCAGCTTCTGGAAGTCTTCAAACGTTATCATGCCTTGCCTCCTGTCAGTTTGATATATTTCTTAACAACCTTCTCTGAAAACATTGAATCATTGAATTCAGCTTCAAACTGGTCAAAAAATGGTGAATCCTTATCTATATGAAATAACAATCTGCCATTTTCTGTTGCATAGGTGCAATATTGCCCCATAATCACAACATATCTGCCCATAGTTTTAACTTCCATTTTTATCACCTCATACCACCATGCTTGCAATCTTCCCTATGGTGGGGAATCTCTCCACTGCCTCCCTTGCGACAGGGCCCTTTATCAGGGAGCCCTGGGTCTCGCCCTTATCACCTATTACAATTGCGGCGTTGTCCTCAAAGCTCACCCTTATCCCGGAGGCCCTCCTGTATTCCTTTTTCTGCCTTATTATGATGCATTTCAGGACCTGGTGCCTGACCTTCTCCGAGCCTGTGAGAACCTTGCAGAAGACCCAGCTTGCAACCCCTGCAGCGGGCTTTGTCCTTCTCTTGCCCTTGAAGCCCCGGACAGCTATTATCCTGAGCACCTTGGCCCCGGAATTGTCCGCGCACTTCAGCTTTGAGCCCACCTTCAGTTCCTTTGTAATATTTGCGCTGATTGCCTTCATTTCCCTTCCTCCTTTTTGGGCTTCTCAGGGGGCTTCTCTTTAACCTTTTTGGGGCTTTCGGGCTTTTTCACTTCCCCGGCAGGCTTTTGCTCAGGGCCCTTTTCCTTGCCTTCCTCTTCCTTTTTGGGCTTCTCTTTCATGGCTATCCTCTGCTCCAGGCCCCTTACCTCAAGCTTTGCCTTCCCCAGGCTGCCCACGACAACGAAATGCTTTGTCTTGGAGATGGGCCTGCACTCCGCTATAACAACCAGGTCACCCTCCCTTGCACGGATGCACGGGGGGTTGTGGGCTGCGGTCCTGGACTTTCTCCTCTCATACCTCTCATACTTGGGGACAAACCTGTGGTATCCCCATTCCACTATCACGGTGTTATGGGATTTTGCAGACCTTACACTGCCCTGGAACACCCTGCCCCGGACTGATATTTGCCCGTGCCAGGGACAGTTGATGTCCTCGCATTCCTTTTCAGGCGGCTTTACACCGACTCCTATGTCTTTCTTAGCCATATCAATTTCCGATTCTTTGGATAAGTTATTAGAATCAGGGAATGCCTCGCAGCCATATTCCCCCCAGTGGTCTCCTGCACCGGCATGACGCGCAGGACTCCTCTGGAGTTCTAATAACTGTCAATAACCAGCTATCAGCGAATAGCACGGTTAATAGAGTAATAATAGCCAGTGTATTTATAAATGTTAGCGCAAGCCAATTATTTAAAATTTACTACATAAACCTTGTATATGTCATACTATGGCGAGCTTACTACTAAAGAGAGAAAAGAGATAAGAATAGTACAAAGGGAAAGGGCAGAAAGGATAGCAAGCGAAGCAAGGGAAAGGGCACAAAAGAGGCGCAGGAGCGCATACCTAATCGCTAGGAGGGAAAGGAAAGTCAGAACGGATGGGGAGCGTGCCGGGTGCCTGCTCAGGGGACTGCAAGAAGATGTTAGGAGTTTTTACAAGGAAGTTATATTAGTGGCGGGCCTTAAAATGGAATTGGAACGGAGGCAGGAAAGGAGGAGGCAGGAGTCTAGATATTCTTATGCTGAAGATGATGAACCTGCAGTTGTCTCTGAAAGACCTGCAGTTGTTTCTGAAAGTGGTGTCACTGACGAATTCCTCAGGGCAACCGGCATGAGTCCCAGGAGTTTTCTAAGCCGCGGCCACCTGAAGGGGATGGCATACCGCCTCAGGAAGCTGGGGGAGTATGTTGAAACAATCTCAGATACCTCATCCCTAAAATCAGAATACAGAAGTTTAATAAAAGACTTGCAGAAAACAGGAATCTACAGGGAGCTGGCAAAACTGAGTGATAAATTGTAGTAAAATTAGACAAGAGGCTGCCAGATTTGCCGGCTACCAGCTCTTGAACTTCTTCTTAATCCGGTCCTCCGGCCTTGCGACCAGGATTTTGCCCTCAACCCTGACCCATTTGCCGGATGGGATTTGGAAGGAGAAGACGCACTGGTCCTTTATGAGAGACTTTTCCCTGTTTTGAATTTCCAGGGTAAGGGTCTGCCTGGTCTCATCCACCACCCTGCCCTCCAGGCCTGTCAGGGCCTTGTTGGTGGAGTCCTTTACCCTGCAGGCCAGGCCAATCAGTTCGTGCCTGACCAGGTTCTCAGAGGTTATCATAAGGCTTTTATTGTTTTTCTGCTTTATATTTTGTACTATGGGAGTGAAAAGAAAAATAAGAAGGGGATTGGAAAGGGATTCTAAAGACCCTAAACTGAGATTATTATCAAAGTCGATAGCTGCAAGCAGGGCTGATGCCCTGGCAGCTATAAGAAGTGATATAGGAGAGTATGCAGATAGCTGGTTGGAAAATGCTGGATTCCTTGAAAAAAATGGGGTTTATCGCCAGATAGCTGACTTTGCGGGTTTTAAGGAAGGTGAATGGTGGCTGGATCTGGGCTCCGGCTATGGAAATCTCATATCAGAGGTCTGCAGGCGTGTTGAAACAACAGCCATAGGAATAGATATTAATACCCATCTTCTGGAAAAATCAAGGGAGAGGCTCGTACAGGAAGGCCTTGATGTGAATTATAATGCAAGCTATGAGATTATGGAAGACCCTAAACTGGGGTTTAGGCTTGTCCCCCGGGAGAGGGAGGGATTCCAGATTAAAGAGGGAAGTCCCAATATAATACTGGATGATATAAGGTTTCTTAATATTGTGACAAGGCATCTCCCTGAGCAAAAACCAGACAAGATAATCTATACATTGCCTGGCGGGTATATCAGCTTCCTTTATGAATTTATTCCAAAATTAACCAGAGATTCTTATAGTATCTTTATGACTATGAACAAGTTTATTGCCTCACATGCATGCAGATTACTGGGTGAAGGCAGGGAATTCATTATTGCAGCAAGAATATCGGTTCTTGAAGAAGCAAAAGATGGTGATGCCTTCGGGTTCCCCAGGGTTGGGCCATATCTTGAAGTAAAAGAGGAGGACTATTTAGACTATCCGAAGGAGGCTGAAAGATTGAATAAAATTAATGGTGCTATTAAGATTATAGACCCCACATCACCTTATGAAAAAAGAAGCATAAAACTGTTTTTAAGAAAGTACAGAAGAACCTCTGTTCCCTTTCCTTATGGTAAGCTTCTTACGTGACCTCAATCTTGTCCTCGGGGAAGCCCAGCTTTACCAGGAGCTTCTTGACCCTTTCCCTGTGGTTGCCCTGGAGCTCTATGGTCCCGTTCTTTACGGTTCCCCCGCATGCAAGCCTGGTCTTGAGCTCCTTGGCAATCTTCCTGAGCTCAATGCCCTTGCTCATGCCAGATATGACCGTGGTGACCTTCCCAAACCTCCTCTCAGAGGTGGAAACCCTTATCTTCTCCTCCTTTGCCATGGTCTCGCATGCGCAGATTTCCTTTGGCAGACCGCAGTTTGGACAGATTTCAGGCATTACTCAAAAAACCTCCATGCTTCCATAAGATTCCAAAAAAGATGTTCATCCTTTTTCTCCCTTCTCTTTCCTGATGGTTTTTATCCTGGCTATGGTCTTCCTTATCTCCTTCAGCCTTCCCGGTGAAGAAACCGTGGCTCCTATATTGATGTTTGCCCTTTCCTTTGCCAGCTCCAGCTGAAGCTCGTTCAGTCTCTTATCCAAATCCCTTGCCGACAGCTTCCTGATTTCCTTGGGCTTTAGAATCGCCATAACAATATAAAAATCCTTGTTTATTTTTTGGTCTTGGGCTTTTTAACCTTTTTCGTTTTTCCGGCCTTTTTTGCCGAAGATTTCCCTTTTGCCGCCGGCCTTTTGGCCTTTGCCTTCTTGGCGGCCTTGGGTTTTTTTGCGGGCTTCCCGGCCGGCTCTGGTTTCTTTGCAGGCTTTTTCTTTTCCGGCCCGGGCTTTGCCTCTTTAGCGGGTTTCTTTTCCGGTTTCTCTTCTTTGAGCTCAGGCATTTCCGCCTCCCTCTTTGGCAGGGACCTTTCCATCAGCTCAAGCTTGCTTATCTTCTGCCCTGTTATGTCTATGAATTCCCTCATTATCTTTACCTTTATCCCTATCTTCCCTGGCCTTGTGTTTGCCTCCTCATAGCCGAAATCCATCACCTGCTTTACAGGGTCGCCGCAGTGCTTCAGATAACCCTCTGTAAATTTGGCTGTCCTGCCTTTTGAGCCCCCGAGCTTCCCTGCAATTATTATCTGTGTCCCCAGGGCCCCGGCATTCATTACCCTCCTCATGGTAAGATTGCCTATCTTCTTGTGGTTGTAGCCCTTCTCCAGGGCGGATGCAATCTGCTTTGCCACTATCTTGGCGTCCAGGTCGGGGTTCTCTATGGCCTTTATGTCTATCTGGGGGTTCTCCAGCTTGAACCTGACCTTCAGGGCATCGGTTATCATATTGATATTCTTCCCCCCTCTCCCTATAATCCTCCCGGGCTTGTTGGTATATATCACAATCTTGAGCCCCAGGGGGGTCCTCTGCAGGACTATATCCGAGTAGTCGCCTGTAGGGAAGTTCCCCTTTATGAACCTCTCTATCTGGACCTCCTTTATGCCCTGCCTTATGAAGTATCTCTTAAGCATCTATATCACCTCTTCAATCTTGATGCCAACATCCTCTAAGTATATATTCATCTCATCAAAATCAAAAGGAGTTGATGTAAAACACAGTTCCCTCTTTCTAGAGAAATAATGAGGGGAACCAAATACATGAACATCCATGGAGCTTAAAAGAGATAAAAATTCTTTTGCTATCCCTTGTCCCTTCAAACCCCTGGCAACATAGGCCCTGTCATTTAATGCTATCATATCATCACCTCTCCATCAGGACGACCTGCAGGTTGCAGACCTTCCTTTTCTGCCTCCTCACCTTGAACCTCCTGTTCCTCCAGAAGCTGAATCCATCATGTGCGCTTGCATGTATGGAGAGCTTCTCAGGGTCCAGGCCCTTGGCTTCTGCATTGGCCTGGGCAGAGCTCAGCAAATCCAGGATTTCCTTTGCCGTGTTGGTATAATATTTTCCATTCAGGCTCCTTTTCTGGGCTATCAAATCACTGAGCAGCCTCCTGCCCTTCAAAAGGCCTTTTCCGGTTATCCTGGAGCACAGGGTTACAGAGCTCTTCCTGGAAATCCTCAGGGACCTGCCATAGACCCTTGCTGACTTCTCCTTCTTGGGATTGAAAGCATATCTTAACATGGACATCACTTAAGAGGAATAAACTTGCTGGACTTTGTGGCGCCGAAACCCGGGGCAGAATGCTTCACAGGCTTCCTGGTCATGACGAATTCCGAAATCATGTGCCCTATCATCTCTGGCTTTATCTCCAGGGGGACGAACTCCTTCCCGTTATGGACCCCCAGCTTTATCCCCGTCATCCCGGGGAGGATTATCATATCCCTGGCATGTGTCTTATGGAACTTCCCGGGGTCCTGCCTGATTTTTTTCAGGAGCTTCTTCTGCCTGTCTGAAAAGCCCCTCTTAAGGCTCCTCCTGATCCTGGCAGGGAATAATTGCATTAGCTCATCCAGGTTCATTCCCTGCAGTTCCTCTATACTCTTGCCCTTGTAGACGAATTTCGGCATCTTTTGACCTCCTGCTCCTTTATCCTAAACTCTCTTTAAATTATTTCCTCCTTCCTGACCTCTTGGGTGATATTGAACCCACCTTCCTTCCCGGCGGGGCGTGCCTGGATATGGACTTGGGCCTTCCCAAACCAGGATAGCCTCCCCCGAAGGGATGGTCTATGGCGTTCATTGATACTCCGGATGTCCTGGGGTAGAGCTTTCCCCTGGCATGCATGGCAATCCATTTCTTACCGGCTTTGGTCCAGGGCTTCTCCCCCCTTCCCCCTCCTGCCGGAACGCCCAGGGTTGCCCTGCACTCGGGGTTAAGGCTTTTCTCCTTTTTTGAGGGAAGCTTGATTATGCAGGATTTCATTCCCTTTGAAACCACCATGGCGAAGGTTCCGGGGGTCCTGCAGAGCTTGGGGCCTGAATTCGGCATGGTCTCTATGGAGAATATGGGGGTTGATTCCGGTATCCTGGACAGGGGAAGTATAATCCCCTCCAGGCTGTCTCCCACCCTTATGCCCTCCGGAGCCACTAAATATCCTATGCTCCTGTCCTCATACCGGACCTTTATGAGGGGCGCATCCATCATGGGGCTCCTGACTATATCCATGACCCTGCCGTTCTTGTTCTTATAGC
>JAUXAV010000017.1 GCA_030619735.1 Candidatus Aenigmatarchaeota archaeon
TTACGGAAAGAGGTTCCATGGGCATCTGGGGCCCTTCCTGGTGGTAGGGCTGAGGATGGGAATCCTGGCAAGGGAGAGGCTCGGGAACCCGGACCCTGTCCATTCCCTGGAAGCCCTGGTGGAGCTGGAGAACAGGAGGCCGGTATCCTGCCTGATAGATGGCATACAGGTTTCCTCGGGCTGCACATTAGGGAAAGGGAACATAAAGGTAAGGGAGGGGAAGGGGGTATCCGCAGTGTTCCGGAGCGGTGGAAAATCAGTGAAAATCATATTGAAAAGTAAGGAAAGCATACCGGATATGTTTAATGGTATGTCCGGTGAGGAAGCCGCTGAAAGGATAATGGAAATTCCTGATAAGGAACTGTTTGAGGTGGAGGATGTTAAGCCTTGAAGAGGGCAGGCTTGCGGTAAGGCTTGCAAGGGCTTCAATAGAGGCCCTTCTGAAGGATAGGAAGGTTATAGAAACTGATAAGTATCCCGAAATCTTTAAAGAGAAGCTCGGGGTATTCACCAGCCTGCATACCTACCCGGGGAGGGAGCTCAGGGGCTGCATAGGATTTCCTGAGCCCGTGATGCCCCTGTCCCAGGCCATCTCAGATTCTGCTGTATCCGCTGTCAGGGACCCCAGGTTTCCTGCCCTTGGCGAGGAGGAGCTGGAAAAGGTAGTGATTGAGGTCTCTGTGCTTTCCAGGCCCGAGCTGATACCTGTAAGGAAACCCGGGGAGTATCTGAAGAAAATCTCAAAAAGGGACGGGCTGGTCCTCAAAAGGGGGTCCTTCCAGGGATTATTTCTGCCGCAGGTATGGGAGCAGATTCCTGAGAAGGTGAGGTTCCTGGAGCATCTGAGCCAGAAGGCGGGCCTGATGCCGGATGCCTGGGCGGCAGAGGATTCTGAAATCTACAGGTTCAGGGTCCAGGCCTTTGAGGAGGAGAAGCCCGGGGGGAAGGTCAGGGAGAAAAAGATTTAGCGCCGGGAGCAGGATATTCGACACCGTCGAATGCGCCTGTGAGCGCAGCGAACAGTGCGTTCGAACCTACATATCCTTTCGGAAACCAGTTTTCGAGACTGGCGCACTACCATTATGCGATCCCGGCACAGTATAATTTTATCGTTTAAGAAATAAACCTTTGCATTCGTGCTCAGCGCGACGAGGGGGTTTTGCCCCTGAATGCCCGGCCCCTGCCCCCCTTGGTTATCCAGGGCATGGTCTTCTTTATTACCGGGTGTGCCCTGTCAACCAGGATTGCCTCATACCATTTATGGTTTCCGTCCTCCCCCACATAATAGCTGGCAAGGACCTCCATGTTGGGGAACTTCCTGGCAACCTTCTCCTCCCCTATTCTCTGCTTGGATTTGCCAGGGGGGAAGAACCTTCCTGCCTTCTTCGGGACCCTGCCCCCTGAGGGTTTTGGTCTTTTCCTCATGCCTTTCCTGATTCTTACCCTGGCAAGGCAGAAGCCCTGCTTTGCCTTGTATCCCAGGGACCTTGCCCTGTCCAGTCTTGTGGGTCTGTTGACCCTGGTCACCACTGCCTCTTTCCTCCATTCCGCTAATCTCTGCTTCTGGATTGCGCCGAGGTTTTTGGCAGGGGATTTCCAGAGTTTTGCAATATGTTTTAACATAAGACCATCTTTGTAAATGTATTTAAATAGAGTAGGCTTAAACTATATAAATATTGAAATAAAGTAAAATAGGAGGTAATATAATGCATCCGGCTGCAAAAATTATAATAGGACTCATACTCCTTGTGATTGGGCTCGGATTGTTCGCCAATGGGATAATACCAGGCTTTAATATAGCATGGCTGGGAACATTCTGGCTGAACACCTTCATAGCAGTGCTCCAGGGCGTGATACCCATACTCCTAATACTGCTCGGGCTTTTCATAGTCTGGCTTGAAGTGGATGAGCTCAAGGCACAGAAGGAACTGAGCAAGGAAGAAAAGTAAATCCTTTCCTTTGTCTTTTTTATATGCTGTTTTTGTTAGATTTAGGAGAACTCCAGGTGCAGGACTCCCCTGGAGAAGCCCCTATTTGTGAGCCTGAACCTTCCCGGCTTTGTGAGAATCTTGAAGTATGCCCTGTCACCTGCGGTTGCCTTTACCTCCAGGGAGCTCTCCAGCTCCTTTATGTCAATGTCATCAGGGGATTTGACCCCGGGCATTTCCAGGTTCACCACAACCTTGCTGTCAAGCCTCTTTACATCCGTCTTGGGCTCCTCCACGGATTTGGGTGCCTGCCCTTTGGTTTCAGGGGGCTTCTCCGGTATTTTTGCAGCCTCAGGCCTTAACCTGATTCCCAGCTGCTTCTGGACCTGCTCCCTTACCTTATCCCTGTCCATGTTGCCGAATGTCCTGACAGAGACCCTTGGCGGGCTGTTGCCAAGCCTTCTTATCTTTATGGAGAAGCCAGAGCCCCTGGGTTTGGCAGTGGAAGCGGAGGCACCAGCCCTGAAAGGCCTGGCCCTGAAAAAGGGGGAGATGTCCAGGGCCTCTATGTTTTTCTCCATCAGCCGGTCCATCTCCTTCAGCTCCCTGTCCATCCTGGAGAACATCCTGTTAAAGATGGAACTGAAGAAATCCCTCCTGAACCTTGCCCCGCACCCGGGGCAGTAGTTCCAGGCCTTCTCTATCTCTTTTCCGCAGTTCGGGCATTGCATGGTTAATTATTGTGTGATTATAAATTTAAGGTTTAAGGCTTAGCGGAACTGCGCTATCCATAGGCTTAAAAGGGTTGCCGAGAATCTTTAATTGTGGGGTGTTTTCTGTGGTGAGGCCTATAAATCTCTGCATAATATGCAAGGGTGGGAGGAACCTGTGCGGGAACAGGGTTTGTCCTCTCATGCCCAGGATAAGGGCAGCGCCGGATATTCAGAAAAGGGTGGGACAGGATTTCTTCGGACCCTCCTATAATGTTTTTATCGGGAGGATGGGGTATCCCCGGGTGAATGTGGGGCCCATGGCAGCCATAGAGGAGAAGCCAAATCTGGATTCCCCTAGGGAATGGCTTGGAATGGATTATCAGAAAATAGTGGAGCTGCGCTCCCTCCTGATAAGATCCAAGCAGAGGGAAGGGATATTCTCAAGGTCAAGGTTTGTCGGGGAAGTCCAGGAGCTGGCCATGGCCTCCAAACCAACGGATGTGGAGATGCGCTTCAAGAAAAGGCCTGTATATAGGGTCTCCTTCTCGGATGTGGTACAGCCCATGGGGCCGAGTGCACCGCTTGAGAAATTGACAATAACAGAGAATCCCAGGATACCCAGAAGGGTGGACTCCATTGTCTCGGATGAGCTGAAGGCTGCGGAGGCATGCTATGAACTCTACAGGAAGGGGACGGATGTATACAAGATTACGACTATTTTCTCCTCCGGGGCTTTGGGCCTGGAGCAGAACAAGAAGCTGGTACCAACCAGATGGTCTATAACAGGCCTTGATGATATTATAGCAAAGGAGCTGATGAAGGGTATCCGGGGGTTTCCATCCGTAAATGAATACCTGGTGTTTGAGTCCCGGTATCTGGACAACCATTTTGTTATACTCCTGATGCCAGGGAGCTGGGAGTTTGAGAACTTTGAGGCCTGGGCCCCTGGTTCCACCTGGTCATTTAATCTGAAGAAGACTGAGATTCTGGAGGAGTATGAGCCCTTCAGGGGAAGGACAAAATATGCAGATAAAGAGGGCGGGGGCTACTATGCCTCCAGGATTGCCTGCACGGAAAAACTGCATCAGATGAGGAGGCAGGCAAGGGTGGTGGTTTTCAGGGAGGTCTATGAGGGGTATGTGATTCCTTTAGGAGTCTTCGTGGTTCGGGAGACAGCAAGGAAGGCCTACCTGAAGAAGCCCAGGAAATTCGCCACAAGGGAGGAGGCCCTGAAATACTGCAATTCCATGTTAAGGGTCCCAGTGGAAGAATATATGAAGCAGAGTGTTATTCTGAAACAGAAAAGGCTGGAGGATTTTGCCTAGAGGAATATTAACCCCATTTACATCTCATTACTTCATCTATGTATGGATTATTTCTATCAAATTTAGAGGTGTCAGGGAAATTTACCGGTATATGGGGCCTGTCCACCCATTCTTGATATCCTGTAGGGAGCTCTGGGAGGGGTTTAACCCCACTGGGCATCCAGCCAAGACCGTATTTCTTTAATCCCTGATGCTGTTCCAAATTTGACATAAGGAGTAATTGGAAAGAAAATTTTTAAGCTTAGTTGTTCTTGGGGAGCTTGACCGCCATCACCTTGGATTCGCCGTCTTCCATGGTTATGCCGTAGACCTGGTCCGCTTCCTTTATGAGCTGGTCATTATGGGATATCAGGATGAACTGGGAGCCCTTGGCCTGCTTCTTTATCATCTCCACGAAGCACTTTGTGTTTGTCTTGTCCAGGGAGGCATCCGCCTCGTCCAGTATGTAGAATGGTGCTGGCTTGTGCCTCTGTATTCCAAAAAGGAAGGACAGGGCGGTCAGGGCCCTTTCACCGCCGGACTGGGTGTCTATGCTGAGGAGCTTCTTCCCAGGGGGCGAGGCTGATATTATAAGGCCTGAATCCGTGCTGGAGGGGTCCTCAAGCTTTAGTTCAGCTTCACCTCCGGTCAGCTCAGAATAGACTGTCTTGAAATGCTTTGTAACCTCATCCAGGGTGGCTGTAAAGGTTTCCATCCTCTTTTCCTCAATCTTCTTTACTGTCCCTTCTATTGCATCTTTCTCCTTTACTATCCTGTCAATCTTCTCCCTCATCTCGTCAAATTCGTCCTTGAAGACGTCATACTCCTCAATTGCCTTCATATTGACCGCCCCCAGGGTTTCTAATCTGTCCCTCATGTATCTCTCCCTGCCCTTCAGGGTTGAGACCTTCTCCTTAAGGAGCTTGTCCTTTTCAATCTTGTCGCTTACGGATTCCCATTCCAGTTTCAGGCTTTCAAGCCTTGTCTCAAGCTTTGCCTTCCTGACCTTCCTGTCCCCTGCCTTCTGCTGAATGGCAAGCCTTTTCTCATAGGCCTCTGTTCTTTTCTCCCTCATCTTTTTGAGGTTCTCTCCAATCTTCCCCCTCTTTATCTCAATATTTACAGCCCCGGATTTCTTTTCCTTCTCGGCCAGGGCCTCTAATTCCTTGTTGAACTTCACTATCTCCTTTTCAAGGATTTCGTTCTCCTTTTCGAGCTTCTTCTTCCTCTCCTGGTATTCTGTTATGTCGCCGCCCATGCTCCTTTTCTTCTTGTAGAATCCCCCGTATATTGCGCCGGATGCCTCCATTATGTCCCCGTCCAGGGTGACCATTCTTACCCTGACCTGCTTGGCTATCTCCTTTGCCCTGTCAATGTCCTTAACACAGGCGGTTGTTGCGAATATGCTCTCTATTGCAGGGGTGAACTTGGGCTCATGGTGTATGAGCTCCGAGAGCCAGCCGATGCAGCCGGTTGGGAGGGGCTTCTTTCCCCAGGACTTTATCCGGTCCAGGGGCAGGAACCTGGCCCTGCCTATCCTGTTCTCCTTCAGGTATTTGATGCATTTGACTGCATTGGCAGTGGTGTCCACTACCATGTCCCTTAATCTGCTTCCGGCTGCAACATCTGCGGCAATCCTGTACTGCTTGGGAACCATTATGAGGTCCCGGACCATTCCGAAGACCCCCGGGAAGCCAAGAACCTTCTTCATGCCCGGGCTTACGCTGCCAAACCCTTTCAGCCTCTCTATCATGCTGGCTAGGTTTTCTACGTTCCTGTTGTTGGAATCTATCCTGTCCCTTTTCCTTTCTATCTCTGACCTCAGCCTCTCAATCTTTTTGGTTTCCTCTATCTGCTTTGAGATCTTCTCCATGTCCCTGGCCATGTCCTGGAGTTTTCCCTCCCCTTCCTGTATATTCTTGTCAAGCTCCTCTATTTCCCTCTGCAGTCCTGTGAGCTCCTTCTCCTCGCTTCCTATCCTGCTGTCCGCCTCTTTCAGGGAATTCTCCGTCTCCTGGAGGTCGTTCCAGATTGCAGAGGCCCTTGTTATCTCAAGCCCGTTCTGGAGCTTCTGGTATTCCAGTGCAGCGTCCCTGTCAGTCTTCAGCTTTGTAAGGAACTCATCCTTTGACTCCAGCATTATCTCGGCCTCCCTGATTTTTTCCATTACCTTCTCCAGTTCCTTTTCTGACTTTGCCTTCTTGTCATCGTATTCTGCTATGCCAGCTATGTCATCTATTATCTCCCTTCTCTCTGTGGGGAGCATCTCTATTATATTGGTTACATCACCCTGCTGTATTATGTTATAACCATCGGACTGGATCATTGCCCTGGAGAACAAATCCAGGACCTGCTGCCTTGTGACCACCTGACCATTCAGCCTGTAGGTGCTTATGCCTGCCTTGTTCACCCTCCTGGTGATGGAAACGGATTCCTCCTTGAGGGGCAGGGTCTTGCAGGAGTTGTCAAAGAATAAGCTGACCCTGGCAAAATCCGACGGGGATTTCTTCCTGCTGCCGTGGAATATGAGCTCATGGAGCTTCTTTGCCCTCATTGCCCTGGTCCCCTTGCCCAGGACAAAGGATATGGCATCAATAATGCAGGATTTCCCGGCCCCGTTGGGGCCTGTCAGGACAGAGAAGCCTCCGGGGAAGTAAATCGCGCTTTTCCTCTTGAAGCTCTTGAACCCCTCCATAACAAGCTTTTCCATTTTCATAGCTTTCCCCAATCCCCGAAGTGCAGAATCTGGTTTGTTAATATATTTGTGTCCGAACGCTTTTATGTTTTAACTGGAATTTTCCACTAAATTATGAAAATATACACGAATTCCAGTTAAAACAGCTATACTTCTTAAATATATTGGAAAAAAGAAGCATATTATGCTTTAACCTGAAAAATCAGGGAATCAGAGCAGTTTCCTGGCGAATTTCAGGAGCCTGGGCTTCTTCATAAGGAGCATGGCAAGCCTTTTAATTCCAGAAGACCTTGTCAGATTGATTAAATCCTCCCCTGTCATGTAATTCGCAAGCCAGTTCAGGTCATCATCTGTCAGGTTTTCAACAAGCTCTCTTACCTTTACTAATTTTTTCAGTTTATTTCCCCTTTCTTTCCACCATCTTTTGTTGTATTCGCTTAAAAACTCCTTTGAATAGTTCCCTTCCCTGACAGCCTCCACCGCAACCTCGGCTGCAATTCTCCCACCAACATAAGCCTCAGCGATTCCGCCCCCATGAATCGGGTTTACCTGGTGTGCTGCATCGCCGACCACCATGAAATTGTCAGCAACCATGTTCTCTAACAAGCCGCCGACAGGCACACCGCCGCAGTTTACTTCTACTATGGAGCCGTTCTTTAGGCCGGGATGTGAATTTACAAATTCCTTAAGATATTCATATGCTGTTTTATTTGCGAATGGTTTTCTGATGCCTATGCCAACATTTGCTGTGTCTTTGCCCTTGGGAAATATCCAAGCATAACCAGCCCTTGCAATCTCGTTGCCGGTATAATATTCTGCCCTTTTTGAATCTATCTTCACATTGGCCATTTCAAATTGGGCACAGGACGCTATATCAACAAGTTTTAGTGTGGTGTTTATGCCCATATTCCTTGCGATTTTTGATTCAACACCGTCTGCGGCAATGACGATTTTTGCTCTGACCTCCCCTGTTCCATTTCCCGAGTTTAGCCTGATATTAATTTTGTTGTTTTCCCTGACCAAATCCAGTGCCTCTGTCCTGGAAAGAATCCTTGCGCCTGCCCTTGCGGCCAGGACTGCCAGATGCTTGTCAAATACCTTTCTCTCAATAATCCAGCCCTTTGGTTCATCAAAATCTATCCTCACATATTTTCCGTTTGGGGCGTAAACTGTTTGGCCGTAAAGGCCAATGTTTACCCATTTTTCATCCAATTCTATGCCCATTCTTTCCAGTGCGGACCTGGACAAGCCCTCACCGCATCTGCAGGGGCTTCCAATTTCCTGCCTTTTTTCTATGCCCAAAACCCTTAAGCCTGCCTTGGCGCAGGCCATGGCAGCTGAGGAGCCTGCAGGGCCCAGTCCTATAACCGCAATGTCCACTTCTGAAGGGATTTCCGGGAACATTTATTCACCTACCTTCTCTGTCTTTATGGCGCTGAGGGGGCAGAATTCGGCACAGATACCGCAGTCTGTGCATTTGTCAGAGCAGACTATGCCAGACTCTGTCAGGGTCAGGGCATCCAGAGGGCATACAGAAACGCAGCCCCCGCACCTGAGGCATTTGCCGTCAGCCTCTATCATAATGTTATGTTTACTGGGATGTATTTAAAACTATTGCTGAAAAGGGAGGAACCTGCCAGAAATAAAGCTACCAAAAACTAATAAAAACAAAAATAAAGGATTTTCCTTGTGCTTTAGGAAGCCCTGGATGCGAGCCTGTAGACAGCCTTCAGGGACACCACCAGTGCTGCTGGCATAACGAACACGGCTATGTTTGATACCATGCTTACAAGGTATAACCCGACGTATGGTATTAAGCCAAGACCGCCCGCACTCAGTTGCATGAGCATCAGTGCTATTGCTGCAATAAGGAACGGCTGCATCTCTTTGTCGTTCAGGTTAAGGAAACCTGTTATAAGGCCGAGTATCACTAGAACCAGTGCTATGTAACCTGCTGTTACTATGTCCAGATAGCCTGCTGTGAGTCCTGCTATTATTGCAATCACTATGCCGAGTATGAAGGCCCATCCCCCAACTCTTTGGTCAACCATTTTTTACCCTCCGTTTTTCTATGCCTCTCACCCAACGATTGCATGGAGGCATGGTATATATTTATCCCCACCCCCTTATAAATATCACAGAAGCATAAAATAGTCCGATTCTGCTGTTTTCAGGGCCTATATCAATAAAGCCGGTAGCCATGCCTCAATGGCTGCGCCAAGTATTATCAGGGCAATGCCAAGAATAAGGATTTTCATGCTGTCAAACAGCACCACCCTAAAGACCCCTCTTTTGTGGTGGCCCCGTATTATTGCTGCTGATAAAATGCCTCCGGCAAGGCCTGCGCATATATACCCCGCAATCTCAGGTAGTCCATGGGGAAGGTAGGAAAGTCCATAGAAAGGGATTTCCATCAGGGTTTTTGACAGATTGCCTATTACAACACCTAGAATGGAGGCGTTCCAGACAATTATGAATATTGCACCGGCACCGAAAACGATGGAGAATATGAATGCGAAAAGCATGACCTGTATATTGTTTGTGATGTAGATGAAGAAACTCCCGAAAGCTGTCTGTCCTGAAGCAATACCTGTGATGCCACCTGCTAAACCAGGGCTGCTGCAGAAAGCCGGGTTTATCCCGCATATTGTGGAGAGCTGTATCTGGAAAAATGAGGGTTCCAGGACAAGCGACCATACTGCAAAGCTTATGGTCAAGCCAAGGAAGTAGAAAAGGAACATGAGGATATCCCTTTCATGCCTTTCAAAGAACCCCTTTTTATAATGTTTTGCTATTTCTTCTTCCTCAAGCCTTTCTTCGCTTTTTATGAAAAGGGTTACAAAGTAGATTGAGGGTATAATGGTGAAAAGGACTGCAAATATTCCGGATATGCTGATTGAAACCCCTGAAACCTGGACCTGGGAGTATATCTGGGTTGAAAAGAAAACCGCTACACTGGAGATTATGAATGCCCAGAATGCAACAATCCAGGGCTTTTCTTTGGCAGACCTGAACTTCACAAGGGACTCAAGCATAGTAACTCCTGTTATATATTTGGTTTCCTTAATTTAAACATTATCGGCGAGAAGTCCATTTCCGAAAGGTAGGGATGAATTCCTCTCTAACGGAACTCTACAGAACAGTAGCAATAGAACTAATTTTCCACCCACCACGCCTATATCGGAACTTTACTACCATCAGCATTATATAACAACCAAACAAACCCTTAACATGGGGTGGAAAAATGCAACTAAAAGCATACAAATTCAGATTGTATCCATCAAGGCAAACAGAGCAGAAACTATTCTGGACTCTGGATAAATGCAGGCTTGTATATAACGATATGCTTGAAGGATTGAACAATCAGGACAAACCTAACAGATATGAACTCCAGGCAATGCTTCCAAAACTAAAACAGCAGTATTCAGAGCTTCAAGATGTCTATTCAAAGGTTCTCCAATACGAACCATACAGGCTTTTCTCCAATCTCAAATCACTATCCAGACTAAAAGGGAAGGGTAGAAAGGTTGGCAGATTAAGGTTTAAAGGTAAAGGTTGGTTCAAGACATTTACCTATAATCAATCTGGGTTTAGGATTGAGATGACGGGGAAGCGTTGCCAAACATTATGCTTATCCAAAATTGGCGAGATACCAATAAGGATGCACAGATCATTCAGGGGGACAATAAAGCAGATAACCATAAAGCGATACAAGTCAGGCAAATGGTTTGCTATGCTGTCGGTTGAGCAGAAGAAGGTTATCAAACCGCACAGAATAAGGAAGGCAGTCGGCATAGATTTGGGGCTGACCAATATCGTGACAGACAGCGATAACAGGTATACTTGCAGTCCACAATACTTGAGGAAATCGCTGAAGAAACTGCGGAGGGAACAGATAAGGTTCTCAAGAACCAAGAAGAAATCCAATAACAGGGATAAGCAAAAGATTGGTTTGGCAAAGGTATATGAGAGGATAACCAACCAGAGGGATGATTTTCTGCATAAATTATCTTATGCTTATATCAAAAAATACGACTTCATAGCCATTGAAAACCTGAGAATAGCCAACATGGTCAGGAACCGCTACCTGTCATTATCAATTATGGATGCTTCATGGTCAAGGTTCATGCAATTCCTGTCTTACAAAGCCGGGAACGCTGGTAAGATAGTAGTAAAAGTGGAGCCGAGAAACACCTCGCAGAAATGCTCGCAGTGCGGGGAGATGGTCAGGAAAAGCCTCGCTGTAAGAATGCACAGATGCCTTTACTGCAAAGCCGAACTTGACCGAGATTATAACGCAAGCCTGAATATACTTTCTTCGGGCTTGAAAAACTACCGCAGGGACTGCGGGAAGTCACGCCTGTCTGAGATTGAGCCGATACCGATGAGGCAAGCTCTGGTCTGTGATGCAGGAAACCTCTACAATAGCTGGGGGTAGTTCACACATGAAGGTTGTGATACTGGGTGTTGGGAACGAGCTCAGGGCGGATGACGGGGCAGGGGTCTTTCTGGCAGGGGAGCTGGAGAAGGAGTTCGGAAACCCGGAAGGGATAATGATAATAAAGACCCAGGTCCCTGAGAATTTTATCAGGCCCATCCTGGAGTTCAGGCCCGGGAAAATCATAATCCTGGACGCCGCGGATTTCAAGGGCAGGCCAGGGGAGTTCAGGGTGATAAAGGAGAATGAAATCCTGCAGTTTCTGGTATCCACGCATAATATGCCCCTGACCCTTTTCCTGAAGGCGCTGGAAAGGCTGAAGGCAGAGAAAATCCTGATAGGAATCCAGCCCAAGAATCTGGATTTCGGAGGGGGCCTCAGTAAAGAGGTGAGGGAGAAATCCGGGGATATCCTGAGCTTTGTCAGAACCTTAATATGAAGTTTTTCTTTTCAGAATCGGCGAGCTCATACGCCTTGCTCAGCTTCACGGCCTTTGGCTTGGTGGGGCAGACCTCCTGGCAGACCTGGCAGAATATGCACCTGCCCAGGTCCACCTCCCAGGTCTTTTTCTCCTTATCCACCTTTATAGCATCGTTCGGGCAGTTAATTTCGCAGAGCCTGCAGAATATGCAGAGTTCCTTATGGTAGATATGCCTTCCCCTGAAGTTCTCAGGGATTCTGGGCTTCCTTTTCGGATACTGGATTGTGAAGGGTTTTGTGAGCAGCCTCTTAATGGTTTCTGGCAGGACCTTTACCATTTAGTTCACCTTGTTTTTTGTTTTTCCCTCCAGGTAGCTCCTGGCGTTTTCTGTGCAGGTCTGGGTCAGTCTGAATATGGCCTGCCTGGTATAGAATCCTATATGCGGGGTCAGCAATGTATTTTTTCTTGTGGCATCCCTGATCCCCCTGTCAATTTTATTGTCTTTATAAACATCAAGGATTGCCCTTATTTTTCCTGAATTAACATTCTTGATTAATACATCTTCATTGACTGACCTACCAACCCCCATGTTAATTACTATTGCTCCTTGTTTTGTTTGCTCAATTAGTTTTGGTGTTATCAGCTCTTCTTTGGAACTGGCATGGAGTGTTATTATATCGGATTTTTTCACAAGGTCTTCAAGCTTCTCGTATCTTATGCCCTTGGATTCCTGCTCTGGTTTCCTGGTTCTGCTGAAGTATATGACATTCATTTCAAAGGCATTTGCAATTTCTGCAACCCTTGTGCCAATCCTTCCCAGGCCTATTATGCCGAGGGTCTTGTCCTTCAGCTCTTCTCCCATGAATTTCTCAAATTCGTGTCTGCCCTTTCTTGCTGCCTCGTCAGCCTGCCTTGTTTTCCTTATGAGGGAAATCAGCTGGCCGAATACAAGTTCTGCAACGGATTCTGTTGCATAAGCAGGGACGTTTGTCACTATGATGCCCTTCTTTTTGGCATATTCCACATCAATCCAGCTGTAGCCTGTTGCCCAAATCCCTATATACTTAAGATTAGGACAGGAGTCTATGACTTTCCTGTCAATATCCACCCAGCTTGTAATGATTGCATCAGAATTGCCTATCCTTTTTATCGCTTCCTCTTTGTTTTTTGGATTGTCCCTGAAGATTTCAGTCTCCTCAGCCAGTTCCCTCAATTCATTTTCTTGATTGCCTTGCATGGTTACCTTGTCCAATAGTATCAGTTTTTTGAATTTCATACCAACTCCTAAAATATCCCTGCCAATACCCTTACAAAGTCTATAACGGCCAGGGGCCCTATAATGAACCAGAAAAGCCTGAGGCTCTGGTCTATCCTGATTCTTGCGAATACAGCCCTTATGAAGGTCAGGACCAGGAGAAGGGCAAGGGATTTTACAAAGAAGAGTAAAAGGCTCCCTCCCCCGAACAGGAACACCACCCCAAGGGAGATGAGCACGAAAAGCCTGATTGCCCTGGCAAGGTGGAACAGGGCAAGCCTTGAGCCCGAGTATTCGGTAAGGGGTCCTGCCACTATTTCCTGCTCGGCATCGGGTATATGGAATGGTGGTAAAGCCAGCTTTCCCTGGAGGCTGGAGAGGAATGCAAACATACAGAGCGGGAACTGCCAGGCAAGGAAGGGGGTTATCGTGAACTGGGTCAGGAGCCCTATGGTCAGGAGGGAGATTATAAAAGGGAACTCATATGCAAAGAGCTGGGTAATCTCCCTGATGGAGCCTACTGAACCGAATGGCGAGGATGATGCCCAGCCCGCAATGGCATACAGGAGGCTGGCCAGGATAAGAAGGTATATTGCAATCAGGAGGTTGCCCGGGAACATTATCAGATGGAATCCTCCTATAGGGACAAGGAATACAACCGTTATTACAGATGAGAAAGCGAGTATTGGCACCAGGGTGAAGAGTATGGTTGCTCTCCCTGGCCTTATGCTCTCCTTCATCATGAGCTTGAAGAAGTCCAGGACGGGCTGCCATACCGGAGGACCAATCCTGTTGTGCATATGGGCTGAAAGCTTCCTGAGTATTCCCTCATAAAGGAAGCCTATAAGGGCTGCGAAGAAGAGCCCTGGGAATACAAGCAGCTGGAAGACCTCAATCAGCATGGCGCCTCAGCTCCTCCTTTGTTACTGTCCTTTTCCTTCCTGTCTTGGTGTCAGTCAGGGTCATCCGGTCGCAGCATGCCCAGCAGGGGTCCAGGGACATGACATCCACAGGGACATCAGCAATCTGGTTTCCCAGGAGAATCTGCTCAAGGCAGTGCATGTTGGCATAGGTGGGTGTCCTTATCTTGACCCTGTGGGGATGGCCAGAGCCGGAGAGTATGTAATAGAATAATTCCCCCCTCAGGGCCTCCACCCTTGATGTGGTTTCTCCTTCAGGGGCATTCAGAGGGGCCCTGGCCTTTATCTGACCCTTGGGAATTTCAATCACTGCATCCTGAACCAGCCTTATGGATTCAAGGGTCTCCTTAATCCTTACAAGGGTCCTGGCAAGGATGTCGCATCCTTCTTCTGTAACCGGTTTGAACTTGAGTTCAGGATATTTAAGGTATCCCAGGTTCCTGATGTCATAATTGATTCCGGAAGCCCTGGCAACAGGCCCTACCACATTCAGCTCCCTGGCTTGTTTGGGGGGGAGAAGCCCGATTCCCCTTATCCTCTTCAGGATGGAGCTGTCGCTTGTGAAGACCTTCAGGTAGTGCCTTGACCTCTCCTCCAGGGCATCAAGGTTCTCCTCTACCATTTTTGCTTTTTCCAGGTCTATGTCCCTCCTGACCCCTCCTATGGTGTTTATGGAGTAATGGACCCTGTTCCCGCACAGGATTTCAAAGAGCTCCATCACGATTTCCCTGTCCCTTATCAGGTAGTGGAAGAGGGTGTCAAAGCCCATCTCAAAGGCAAGGAGCCCTAACCACAGGTAATGGTTATGGAGCCTCTCCAGCTCTGCCATTATGGTCCTGATATACTCGGCCCTTTCAGGGATTTTTATGCCCATCAGTTTCTCCACTCCCAGGGTGAAGCAGAGCTGGTGGTGGAAGGAGCATATCCCGCACACCCTTTCAGATAAATAGATGCATTTCATCCAGGGCCTTCCCTCAAAGGCCTTCTCAATGCCCCTGTGGTTATAGCCCAGGGAGAAGTCAAGGCCCACAACGGTTTCGCCGTCTATCTTCAGGTTTAGATGCATGGGCTCTATTATGGAGGGGTGCTGGGGGCCTATCGGGAGATGGAAATCATGCATATTTAATTATACGCTTCCAGGTTTTAATGTTTCACAGTCACGGGAAAAGCTTTAAAAATACCCCTGACAATTAAATTTTGGTAGGGACTAGGCCGGGGAGCCAGGCGTTCCCTCTGCGCAAATCGTCTTAGGCGGGCTGAAGCCGAGGGCGGTATCAGCAGAACATGCCGGTCCAGACCTTCAACTGCGAAGCCCTGTCTTGCAGGATTAATGATGTAGTGAACCGGGCGAGGCCAGGAATGGAACAGCTCTAAGCTGTGTTATTGATGCTTGCAAGGTCGCAGGGTGGAGGAGAAGGTTTGGGTCACCCGGTTTGTTTTGCCGGTATCCACTGAAGTGTGTCCCTACCTTTTATATTTTAAAATCCAATTGATAGTATGGGAGTTAAAACCGCTGTCTTTATTGTTGTAGCATTGGTTATTGGTATTTATCTGGGCAGTTACCTGGCTCCCCAGACTGTAATAATTGAAGACTATAATCAGAGCCCCACAATAATTACAAGATACAAGAGCTGCCTGGAGCCTGTTAATGACTCCAGCTCATTTTCCTCTATCAATGTGCCTGCAGTGGACCAGGAGGGCAATGGTGTGGTCACAACACTGAGTGTTCAGATTGTCCAGGGATACGGCAGGGTTCTTACGAATATTGACAGGCTCCTGTTCTGGGTTGACACCCAGAACTCCATAAGGACTGCAAAGAGTGTGGCATCTGACATAACCGGGGTTGACCTCTCCCAGTATGATATGATATACACTATAAAGGCGGAGGCATCTGTGATTGAGGGGCCCTCTGCCGGTGCTGCTTTAGCCATTGCAACCATTGCAGCCATACAGAATAAGGAGATAAACCCAAAGGTCATGATAACAGGAAGCGTGAACCATGACGGGACCATAGGACCTGTCGGGGAAATCCTGATAAAGGCCAAGGCAGCAGCAGAATTGGGTGCAGAGATATTCCTGGTTCCCATGCTCCAGGGAAGGCAGATTAGCTATAAAACCGAGAAATACTGCGAGCAG
>JAUXAV010000099.1 GCA_030619735.1 Candidatus Aenigmatarchaeota archaeon
GGAGCTGAAGAGGGTGTGCAAGCCCGGGGCTGTCCTGGCCTTTGTAATCGGGGACGGCTGCTTTCCCCAAGGGGTGGTGCACTGTGATACCCTGCTGCCCAGGCTTGCGGAGGAGATTGGTTTCAGCACAGAGAAGGTTTACATTCTGAGTGTCAGGACCTGCACCAGGCAGAGAACCATAAAGGTAGGGGAGATGGAGGAAAGCCTGATTATATTTACTAGATAATATCTATTCTTCCCAATTCTGGATTATGCTTGCGGAAATATTCCATCTCCTCAGGTGTCGGTAAACGTGCGTTTTTGCCTTCAATATGCAGTACTGCAAAAATATCCTTAAACTCAGTATCATCCGGTATATTCACATCAGGACGTTCATTTTCATCATCAATGCTTCTGATGGTTTCAACCAGCTCTGTTTCATAAGGATGGCTAGACCTTGAAATTATTGCTATTTCTGGCCTTTTGCTCAAAACCCTGTGGATACTGCCTTTGTAGAATTCGCCTTTCCATCTAAAGAATACGTGCTCTGTTCCAGGCATCATGGATGAATATGCCTCATCGCGTTCCACCAAAGCAACTGCATCATCAAAGTAGGGGTTTTTCGAAACCATATATCTGGATACAATATAAATAATAAATACATATCGTTTCATGTGGGCCCGTAGCATAATTGGATAATGCACCCGGCTTCGGCTGTTTGATTTCCAGGAGAAACCGGGGGATTGAGGGTTCGAGTCCTTCCGGGCCCATGCATAGTTTTTTATTTCTTACGGCTAAAGATAAGTTAGGAAAGGTGGAAGGAATGATAAAGGTTCCGGATATTTGGGATTTGTCTTTTGGACATAATGATTTTATTAGAAAGGTTTATTCTCCCACAAGCAAGAATATGAATACCAGATTCATGAACCTGAAGGAGATTCTCGGGCCTGCGGATATAAATGAATTCGGCATTATGGCAGCCAACTGCTTCACCCCGGAGATGACCAGGGGGGTCCTGAGAGCGGCCTTTGACACAGGCTCTCCTGTAATAATAGAGCTTGCGGAATCGCAGGTCGGATATGCACTGAAGGGACAAGGTTACAATATAAAATTGTCAAAGTATATGGACGAACTTGTGAGGGAAACTTCAGACCTTGCAAAAGAAAAGGGTTATATGGTCCCGGTCTGCGCTCATATTGACCATCTGCAGAAGGATAAAAAGTTGGCTTATGCAGCATTGAAGGCGGGGTTCACATCAGTTGAGCTGGATTTCTCAAAACAGAACACTACTGACAGAATTAAGGCAGCAAAAATGAACGCTGAAAAATGTCAACCGATTATAAAGGACCTCCATGAAAACGGCGTTTCTGTTGAGGTGGAGGAGGGGGAGATTGGAAGCGCTTCAGCCAGGGCAGCCCAGAGCGAGCAGGAGATAAAGGATGAAGTCAGCAAACCTGAATATGTCGTTCCCCTGATTAAGGGGACAAACCCCGAAGCAGTTGCGATTTTTATTGGCAGCGCGCATGGGGAGTTCAAGGAGAAGCCTGTTATTGTTTATAAAGCCATAGGTGATGTGAGGATAGCCCTTAGGGATGAGGGCATTGATGTCCCAGTGGTTTTGCACGGGGGGACAGGGCAGACATTTTTTGGATTCAAGACAGCGGTTCATTACGGGGCGAGGAAGTTCAATTATGCATCAAGGTGGTGGACAATCTTTCAGAAAAATCTGAATGCGGACTCAATTGGAAATGTCTTACTGAAACAAATGACAGATTTTGAAAAGGCGCAGGCAGAGGGAGCAGGGAAGAAATCAAAGGGGCCCAGGTATGTTTTCGCCAATTTCAGGGACCAGCTTTACAAGGAAGTGAGTTCAGATGTTTTCAAGAAATCTGAATGGGAGATGTACAGACATGCCACTGAATTAATGTGCCAGGCCTTTGGTTCAGCAGGGAAGGTAAGGCACTACAAAGTGGACCTGGACTAATTATATTAATCTGTTTATTGCCTAATAGTAGTATGCTCCTGGAAATCTATCAGAGGCTTCTGGATTCTTTTGGAAGCCAGGAATGGTGGCCCATGGAGGGCGGTTTTGAGCCCAGGGAATGGGAGGTCTGCCTGGGGGCCATACTCACCCAGAACACCAACTGGAAGAACGTGGAGAGGGCCCTGGAAAACCTGAAGAAGGCAGGGAAAATCTCCCCCATGAATATACTGAAGGCAGGGAAAGGGGAGCTTGAGGGGCTGGTGAGGCCGAGCGGGTACTACAAACAGAAGGCTGTAAAGCTCAGGGATTTCACGGATTTTGTGCTGGGGTTCGGGGGATTCAGGCAGTTCTCCAAAAAGGTAAGCAGGGAGGCCCTCCTGGAGGTGAGGGGAATAGGGCCTGAGACAGCAGATTCCATACTGCTCTATGCACTGGGAAGGTCCTGCTTTGTGGTGGATGCCTATACCAGGAGGGTATTTTCCAGATTGGGACTGCTGAAAGACGGTCTTGATTATGAGGGCATAAGACGGTTCTTTGAGGAGAAACTGCCGAAGGACATAAACCTCTATAAGGAATACCATGCCCTGATTGTGGAGCTGGGGAAGAGATTATGCAGGAACAAGCCCCTTTGTAGGGAATGTCCCCTAGATAAACAATGTAAATTTAGGGATTAGGCCTTGACCGTTATCTCTACAAAATGTAGGCATAACGGGGTGTTAGCAGAAATTCGGGGGCTCGCCTTTGAAATAAAAAGATTTTTATAACATCTTTAATTAATAATATACATGAAAAAATCATTTTTTGTAATTCCTTTGCTGATTTTAATTGTTTTTATTAGCGGATGTATTAAGAATTCAGAAACACAATATCCTCCTATAGAATATGGCAAGGGACGAATAATATTTGATCTTAAAGCTGTACCTGAAGAAGTCATTACAAGGAAGATAATAGATAATTTCTTAATCGGCGTTGGTACGACGGATCCCGAGGGGACCGATTCTATAAGAACCGTTCTCAATAGCTTACGCATTGCGGGAGTAAACTATTTTTTACCAGCCCCAACGTGGGGATTGATTGAACAAAAAGAAGGGTCTTACACGTGGGTCCCGTGGCTTGAAAATCTTGTCCATTGGGCAGGAGAAACTGGCGCAGTACAAAATGGTCACATGTTGATTTTTTTCCACGATCAACCCTACTTGATTCCTGAATTTGTTTTCAATCGAGCTTTTGATGAGCAAAAAGAGATGCTAAAAAACTTTGTTAAAGCAACTGTTAGTCATTTTCCAGAAATTGAAATTTGGACTTTGAATGAGCCGATTGCGCAAAATTTTTTGGGGTGGTCCAGGGAGCAGAACTACGATGTGTTTGTTTCTGTCTCCAAATGGATACATGAGGTCAATCCAGAAGCAAAAGTTATGATTAATATGATTCCAATTAAACACAACTGGGGAGGCCTCGATTACGAGCCAAATGAAGTTTTGGATGATCTTGTTGATAAAGGGTTAGAAGCTGATATTATTGGTGTGGAATTATATTACTGGTGGGCTGAAGAAGAGGTTGACGAAAATGCATATCCAAAATTAGATTGGGTTAAGAGTAAAGTTGATATTTTTAGGAAATATGATCTCCCAATCATTTTTTCAGAAATAGGCGTTCCTGGTATAATTAATAAAAGAGAGCAATTTGATGAGCAAGCAGATTGGATGGAAACACTCTTTAAGTTTTTCCATGATGATGAAGATGTTATAGGAGCAACTTGGTACTTTGTTCGTGACGATAAGTTTATGCCATATGCTGGATTAGTGAATGATGATTATACATATAGGCCAGTAGCTGAGCACTTAATAAAATTAGCTAACGAATGGAATCCATCAACTACGCACAAGCTAAATGATCAGAAATATTTGGATTTAGATCCTGAAGACTATGATGTAATAGTAAACCAAGAGGTATTTCGGATAAATATAATTGAGGGCCAAACAGTTATGATTGGAGCAAAAATCAAATGATTTTTTGAAAATAAAAATTAAAACAAAAATTTTTTCGGCTCGCCCCCGAACTCTGCGGCAACTTCGTTGCCTTGCCCTCACTACGTTCGGGTCTGCTAACAGCCGTTTTACGGAAAATTTTCACTTCGTTTAATTTTCCCAAATTCGCTTTCAGCGAACTTCGTAAAACGGCATATTCAGAAAATCCTTTATATTAGGACATCCCCTGCCCCCGCCTCCTGAGCTTCGTGAGCAGGACAGAGAGGTCCAGCTCGTATTTTCCAGCCCCTGTCCTTATCACTATGGGCTTCTGCTGGAAGAGCCTTGTGACATCAATCATGTATTTCCCGGGCTTTATCACCCTTATGGCCTCCAGGTCAAATATCACGGTTTCCCCCTTCCTCACAGAGGGGACTATATCCCTTATGTCCCTTTCTATCTCGTCCAGCTCCCTTGGCGTGAGCTTCTCAATCTCCTTATCGAGCTTTTTC
>JAUXAV010000081.1 GCA_030619735.1 Candidatus Aenigmatarchaeota archaeon
TTCTTTAATGTAGTAATTTCTCCACCAGAACTCACATCAACTTGTCCTTCAAAAACATGAGCAACGGTAAAAGTAGCTTTCTTAACATCTACATTTGCTACAATTGCCCTCGCCTGTCCCAACGTATGAGTTATACTCTCACTATCTGCTCTAGCTTTAATTTCTATGCCAACAATACCGGCGGCTGGGGCATCAGCAGTTCCGCCCCAATTTGACCTTAATTGGATTCCTGTCAACTGTTCGCCTGCCTCAATTGCTGTTGCAGTAAACTGCCAATGAATCTGTCTGCCATTATTCAAAGCGTCAGTAATTGCCAGCGAAGTAAAATTCAACTGCTCAAGAAAAGTTACAATTTTGGCTCTAAAAATCACATCTGTTTCAAAATTGGTACCCGTTACATCTACTTTCTCGAATGCTAATGCATTCCCTGAGAAGATCAGGAAAAACATCAGCGCTAGTATTAAAATTAATTTCTTCACTTTTTCTTCACCTCATCTTTTTTTTTAGTTTCTTTATCTGGTTCAGCCTTCTCCCCTCCCTTTTCCGGTTCTACTTTTTCTTCCTTAGGTTTCACTATCAAAGGAGGATGGCAAGGCGTAAACCATTTGGGGTGATCCCTGATCAGTTTTTGTGCCAAAAGTTCATTGACATCTATTTTGCTTCCCGGCAGGACCCCCCGCAGTTTCTCGCTATTGTAGATCTCTTTTCCACTATATTTAATCCACATAATAAATCACCTCACTTAAATTAAAAAACAATTAAATCTTAGGACATTCATAGCCCCGGACGACAAAAGTCTCTGTATCTGCGAAGACTCGGCTAAATGCCAATCTCTGAGTAGCGACCAGAATATTCTGGTCCCGCTCAATATCGAAATCGGTCTTCACGGTAATGTTTCTTCTATCGCCGTAGAGCATCGCGGCCTTGTAAACCATTAGCAACTGGGTCCAAGTATCTACCGCACCATCATAAATACCCTCTGCATTCAGATCATCCCTGGCCCACTCAGATACAACAATTGGGATGTTGTCGATCTTTGCAAGCTCACCGGTGATAACAGTAGCTTTTGGTCCGTACTGATCTAGGGTCTTTACTTCCGTAAGATCCGTCAACTTCAGATAACCTGCCATGGAGCATACTAAAGCGAGCTTATTAGGATTCACGCCATAGACTCCCATTAGACCCCTGAGGACTTTAATCTTAGTAGCTGTCAAAGTGCCTGCTATATCTAAGCTGGCAGCCGCCAGTTTCCGGTAGCCCATCCAAGCTCTACGTGAGTCGTATGATTCCACTACCTCCCCGGTATCTTGGTGAGTATCAGAAGTATCTCCATTAATAGTTGCATTTTCGATAGCAGTCGCTATTGCCTCCACGATGTCTTTCTTTAATAATGGAAGGGCAGGTATTATTGCGTCCTCTACCAACTCTTCGGTTAGTATCACTCTTGCAGCTATCTTTTTGGCATCGAAACGCACCTTGCCTGCAGCCATCTTAGATTTTTTTATCCTCGGTGAATCCTCTGCGACAGCCTCTCCAGCTAAATAACCCGTGGTCCTTCCGGCTACGTAAGGTAAGTCATAAGGCTGACTAGGCATCGGAATACGATCATGCAATGCAGCTACCTTTAGAGCCAGATGAACTTCCTGTTGCAACCTAGCACTCAATTGGGTTGGCACCCAATCGGCGTGCTCTGTGGTATCCATCGCTTTTAGGAACTCCTCATTTTGGGCATAATTTTCGAATAGCCGGGTCTGTCGTGGATTTATTCCAAGCATGATTCCTAATAAGTAAATATCATCAGCCCTCTTCTGGAATTCCAACTCCGTAGCATTGGCTTCGGCTTTGGTAAACCATTGAGGCCCAACCCCTATTAGTTGTGTCCCCCCCAATGAGAATGCAGTCTTGCGACTAGTAGCCATGGATTTAGACAAGGCGACCTTCAGCATCTCAATTGCCTTTTCTTTGGTTACGGCTTTTTCCTTTATATCATGAATAGTTTTTTTTATTTCTTCTAAGTTCATTTGTATATAACACCTCCTTTAAGCATTAATTTCTTTTATCATTTTTTTCAAGTCTTCCTCTGTAAACAGTCTTTTCTCCAGCTCCTCGACTGTCTTTTCTAATTCTTTCAACCTGTCCTCATCCTCTAGGTCAGATTTGTAGCCATAACCATAGCCCACCAGTTTCCCAATTGCTGTGACACCCCGTAAGATGTCCTTTAAGGCACCGGTAATTTTATCGGCTGCCTCTTTACTAACTCCCTTGTCTTGTTTTCCGAACTCCTCTATTAATTTTTGTTCGATGTCATCATGGAGTTCGATTTTGATCTCCTCTTTTCTCTCTTCAGTGAAAGCCTTCTCAAATTCTGACCGGTAAGTCTCCTCAAGTTGCTTTTTGAGAATGGGAGTCAGCGATTTTTCCATTTCCACTTCCAATTTCTTGCGATCTTCTAAACTTAATTCTTCTAACTTAACTTCCACTTTATCCACTTTATCCACTTTATCAGCACCTCCTTTATTTTTTACAAATATAAACTTCCTTCTGTTTGCCGGACGATCTACATATGAAACTTCCTGGATATCTAAATCTAGTATTCTGTATCTCAAATGACATCACCCCCTATCCGGTAACTCCGATTCCTGGTCCTCTGAATGAGTAACCATTTAACCGACCGTCCTTGATCATCTCCCACACTTCATCATCAAGTACTTTAGTTGTCATTAACCAAGTACCTGCC
This sequence comes from Candidatus Aenigmatarchaeota archaeon, assembly GCA_030619735.1. Lineage (GTDB taxonomy): Archaea > Aenigmatarchaeota > Aenigmatarchaeia > QMZP01 > JAUXAV01 > JAUXAV01. The sequence goes on from JAUXAV010000081.1 coordinate 2,738, forward strand.
TTTATAAATTGTTCTCCTATCATCCTCCCTTCTCTTTCGATCCAATTCTCGATAATGGCCACTTTAGGTTCGAAATCGGAATCATGCTCTACCCGGATCTCGGGTCCCTGTTCCATGAACTTGACCATAGCTTTTTCAATCTCCTCACTAGAGATTACATCCCCATAAGTGTCCTCAACTTCTGGTTCGGCCACAATCCCAGTAACCAACCTCTTCTCTTCTTCTACTTTCACAAAATCCATTGACCATTCTCTTTCGACTTTTTCCGTTTTCAACAATCCCACCTCACTTTCAAATAGTGCTACCCTTCCTCAAATAATTTTGATTTCATCTTCTGGTCCTTTGGCTTCATCATTAGCCAGACCCTTCTCTTCTCTCTGCCCTCTGGATCTTTTAACGGGGCAAACATGGCTACGATCCGGCCATTCAGCTTCTTGAGTTTCTCATATTCCTTAGAACCCGAATTGAATTCGATCCAAAACTCTTTATAATGGTTGTCCTGCACGCCGGCTTTCCACTTAAAGGTTCCCAGCCCGTCCATTATGGCAAAATGCTCAGGTGTGATACCAACCGTTCCAGCCTGTCCTGGTAAAAATACTTTGGGCTTGGCAAGTCCGTATCTCAGCCAGCTCATATTTGACGCTCGCATAACTTTGCCAGTTAACCCTTCATGCCCTCCGCTTTCTGTCTCCAATTTAAAGTTAAACATAACCTTAGTTACGCCAGTTACACATCTATATATCTTAATCGGTTTGGCCGAGCTGGCTGGGTCAAAAAGCTCTCCACCTTCCCAGTATGTTTTCTTAGGGTTGGTCGGCAATAGCCTAAAATCCAAATGGGCGGGGTTTTTGCCCTTCAGCCTTCTAGTCCTAAGATAATCATCCGCCTCTTCTTTTGTCATTCCCATAATGTGCAATTGCAGAATCCCTGTGCCTGACCAGCCTTCCTCAAGATCAATGTTCCCTTCTTTCTTCACAAATTCATTTTTCTCTGCATTCCAGATATTTGGATTCTGGTTATCCCCAAATTTCTCGGCTGCTTTGCCATCCTTTACTTCTTTGACAGAAATTATCTCGTCTTTGCCATCCCCGGTTGTGGACCATTCCTTAAAGTGCTTCTCACAAAACCAAGCATGACCTATCCCCTCAGCCCATAAACATTCATAAACGGGAGGCTTGCTGCACTCCATGCACTCCTCTCTTGAGTGACTTGCCTTAGCGAACCCCAGTTTCTTGCTCAAGTACTCATCTAACTCGGGATTTGTCTGCAGTATATTTGCCCTTCTGCCTTCCCTGATTATGGCTCTTACGTCATTTGCTCTATGGATTGACTTCTTTTTAATAACAGGGATTACTACTGATACCTGTAATATTTCGTCTTCGACCTCGGGAATTATCTCCTCAACCTGGACCTCTACTACATCTCCTTTACTTAGTGATAGGGCCGAGTTCATAGTCTTGCCCAGTGCAAGCCACTCATCATCTTGTCTGCACTCATGCTCATAAGAATAAATTCCTGGTTTATTCTTTACAGATTCCTTCCCGGATATCCGGGTCCTGATAATACCGACGGTCTTCCCTTTTGCCCAGTATAAATTGTTGCCTCCAAAGCCGACATACTGTCCGGTAACATCCTTGATGACCACCCCTTCGGAGCGGGGCATGTTTGAATATCTTTTTACCGCCTTCACGAATGCCTCCTTAGATCGGGCTATGGTCGACTTGGATTTGGTTAATATCTTTAACTTGCCTAGGTTAAGAGAATCCAGAATCTTCCTTCTCTCAGACCAGGGCATCTGGGTCACAGAATTCGAGTGATACAGGACGTCAAAGACTACCACCCTGAGCTTACCTTCCACTCCCTTTTTGGTGACAAATGATTCTTCTATAATATTGCCTATATTATTTAAACCCTGTAAATCTATTCTGCTCAAGGGTTGCCCATCTGTCCCGATCGCACCGATATCGCAATCCAGTATGTATGCACCAGATATTTTTTTCATTTCCCGCACCAATGCTGGGAATTGCTTTGACCTGTTTTTTCTGTCTCCTTCGAAGAATATAAGGGTGTCGCCTTCCGTATTCTTTTCGATGATTCCTCTAAATCCGTTGTATTTTAACTCTACATCTACTATCTTTCGTTCCTCTACCCAGTCTTCCCACATTTTGTCTATGTCGGCATCTTTATATAAATAAAAAGCCCTAGAAGGCTTCGGAGGAATAAAGGTCCACAAAGGTTTCCTCGCCTCCTTGGTCTCCTTGGCTAACATCACTTCCTTGCTCTTTAATACCAAATCATATAGGGGCAGGTGTGCCCCTATCGGGCCGGCCGGCCGATAGATCCATTCTGTCTTCTCAAAGGCTTCCTTCTTCATATGGTTTCTTACCTCAGTCTCGAGCTGCAAATCCCTATCTG
>JAUXAV010000162.1 GCA_030619735.1 Candidatus Aenigmatarchaeota archaeon
TCCCCTAACATTACTCCTTCTCCATACATCACCGCACCTCCTTAAGTCTCCTTTCCGGCTTCTCTCATTATACGGGCAAAAAATTCCCGCCCTTTATTTATAAGTGCTGGCCAATCAATCCTTCTCTCGGTAGCCAGTTGGTGAGCTAACAACATTTTAGCCGTTTCAGGGGGAGATAAGGCCACTTTATCGGCTACCCTTTTCAGCCTCTCGGAAAGCTCGTCCCCTAGGTCTAATTCTATCTTTAACCCCATGTCTGTTCTCCTTTGAAGTGAGCTGAAAAGAAAGGAGGGCTGTCAAATTGTCAGCCCCCCTTTACTCAGCTTTGGTTTTTAGCTATTGTCCCTTGACAAAGGCCTCGATTTTTTTCATCTCATTCTTTATGTAGTCGTCCTTACCCTCTATTATAGGCTTTAACTCAGGCATTTGTCTAATCAATTCTTCCCATATCTCTTCAGGGGTTATCCCCATTTCGATCAGGGCATTAGCTTCCCGCCTTTTTTGCATCTTTTTATCTGGTGAGCTGTCCTCAAGATAAATCTCAGTTATGCTACGACCGGCCTCAACCAAGGTCTTGATATTATCGATGCCTATTTTCCTCGCTCTGTCCTTAATGTCGGTTACAGCTCTTATCAGTACGAAATACCTTGCTGTGCTCTGTATTATGTCCCTCATGCAGCTATTACCTCCTTGCCGGTCCACTCTTGCTGACAATGAGGGCAGATTACCTTTTCCTCTTCCCCAGGCACCCGAGGCAAAGCAAATGTTTTATGGCAGTTGCCACACTCATACTCTTGGACTTTTGATTCAGGAGCCTTACCCTTTACCTCTGATACTGCTCTATTGAAGGCCTCGACAGCAATGGGCAAGTTCTCCTTTATCGTTGAAGCAAGGCTCATTATAGCACCATGGCGCTCGTCAGCCCTTTGTTGCTCCTTCTGAAACCCCATATATTTTATCATTGGCTCTACATTAACGTAAATAGGGTTACCATCGTTATCGAACATGGGCTTGCCGTCAGCACCCATAGCTGGGAACGGATACGTGGCCGGGAGACCACCCCCGGGAGCACCAGCTTGTATTATAATCGGCTTGCTGAGGTCATGCTCCTCAACAACAGTAGCGCCCTCAGATGTTTGCTTAACTATGAAAGTTTTCTGGGGTGTCGCGGCGGCGGCTGGCTGCTTGATTACTATTGGCTCCCCGGGCTTTAATTCCTTAACCTCGCCCTCAGGATTCACCATGTAGGTGGACCCGGGTTGGCTGGCTGGCTGGTCCACGACCACCGGCTTACCTTGTTCCACCTCCTGAACTATTGCTTTCCCTTCCTCCCCACGGGAAACCACGTAAGACTTTGGCACAGCTGCGCCGCTAGGCACAAATTCCTGCACCGCCTTTACTATCTTAAGAATCTCGTCTGGCCCCCACTGCTGGCCGGGGGCTCCCTGGCCAGCGCGAGCTGCTCTGCCTCCCCTTATCCTTGCCAGGTCAAGAGCATCCTCATAGGTTAGGTCGCCCAGGTTTTTACCAACGTAAACTGGCAGATCATCCTGCAGGATATAACTTCTACCTTCTTCAACTCTCGGCCCGGCACCGGGCTTAACCTCAGCTTTTTCATCGGGTCCAACCAGCTCTTTCGCAAGCTCTAGGGGGATTGGTTTGTGAAGCTGGGCCCGCCAGGCATTGACCCATAGCTTTGCCAGGTCATCCCTTATAACAGCTTGTTTGAGGGCTTCCCACACCCATTTGATATCAGTGTAATCACCGCTCCAGACAATGTCTGCGGTCAAGACAATCCTGTCTTGTGATATGCCTATGCGTCGGCCTATAGCTTCAAATTGGTCTCTAGGGGTAATACCTTCCTCCACCATAGATGGGTGAACGCCGCCTTTCTCCAGTTCCTTATTGCCAGCTTCAGTTATGAGCCAGCCTTCCTGACTATCGCCTTCTACAAAGCCCTTGTCTTTCAGCCTAGTCAGTTGTTTGCGTGTCCCCTCTTTTGACGCCTTGAGTTCCGCGGCTAAATCGTCCGTGATGGTAGCCGCCTCTTTCGTGTTCAAGGCTTCAAGGATATCATTTTGACTTGCCATGTCTTCCTCCTTCGGGCTGGCAGCCTAAAAAGAAAGGGGGGTAACTGTGCCTTTTCAGGCTGTCACCCCCCTTTGTCTTTGTCTTGTCTGTTGTCTTAAAGCTAGCTAATTTTAGTAAATCATAAATAAGACAAAAAAGCAAGACGTGTCTGAATTTTTGAGGCTAAAATTTCAGACAAAACAGACGAAGACACAAAAAGAGATAGTCTTATCTGCTGTCTTGCTGTCTTGAGCAGCGTAAAGCCATTACAACTTGGCTTCTGGCGAGATAAGTTATATAATATCGTTAAAGGGGGGTGACGACCTGAGAATTCACGTCACCCCCTTTTGTCTTAGGGCAGGAGAGGAGGTAACAACTATGGACTGGTTAGCAGTGATAATGAACATTGTGAATCGTGTCCCCATTGAGAGGGTCTTATTTCGCCCTCCGGACCACACCAAGGCACTAGAGGACTTCGCCAGGAGTCTACCCCATACTGAAAGCCCAAAGGAGGCACCCCCGGAGCAAAAGACAACCGTTACCACCAAGACCCCAGAAAAAGTGGCTCAGGCTGTCTCTACCAGCGTTCTGGAGCGACCTGGGCTAAGCACCGAGGAAACCGTTGCCTA
>JAUXAV010000125.1 GCA_030619735.1 Candidatus Aenigmatarchaeota archaeon
CCCACAGGCTTGTTGCCCTTCATAACAACAAGTGAGCCCACCCTGTTATTGGTCATTATCCTGCTCACATCAGCCAGGGTAGCCTCCGGGTCAACTGTTATAACATACTTCTTCATTATTTCCTTGACCTTGACCATGCTAACTAGCGCCTCCTAAAAAATTCCTATGTGTTGTATTTGTTTTTAGGTTTTAAATGCCTTTTCACAGGGTTAGCAAAAAACATGAGTTTATGAAAACGTTTATAAATTTTTCTATCATAGTCAAGTGTGAGTGATAATCATGCCAAGCGAACCCGAGCAGAACTTGAGGATACCAGGCTTCCAATATAGAGGAATTAATGTTCCAGGATTAGAGATTGATGTTCCAGGATTGAAGATACCGGATTATTTTTCAGAGCCGGGAGTGATAACAGTAGGTGCAATAAAACATGGCAAACTGTTATATAAATTGGCCTCAAACTCGGTCCCATTGGCATGGAAAGCGGGCTTATATCTGGTAGGAAGGGATTTGGCTTTGGGAATCGGGGATGCGTGTTGGCTTCATGAATTTGTAAAGAAAGCGGGAGAGATAGTTTATTCTCATGCACAGAAACCTGATGCAAGAAGTGTAGTGCATAAGGACGCGGTTCTTTTTGAACCGGGAGCAACAATAAAGGGGACTATAAGACCTAGAGGTTGTATCGCCGCAAAATACTTCAAGGATATAGAAGGCTTTGACACGCAATTTGAAGAAATCATACCTTCGCCGCAGAAAGAGATAGAGCGTGTATGGGTTCCAAAGGGAAACGGGAGATTCATTGTCCCAACGGGGTACGGAGCATACCATCCAGTAACAGGAACGCCATTAGAAACCATTGAAGACCGGGAAGAGGCAATCAAAAGATGGGTTAATGCAGGCCTGACAGAAGAGCAAGCAAGGGATGAGCTATCAAGATCCTACATTAACGGTAGTCCAGGAACCTGGCTTGTCACGTCTTCGTCCGATGGATACAATGGTCCGTTTTGCATCCGCCTTGACGGCAGGCCTACTAACAGTAGCTTCGAATACGGTTCGTTCGCTGCGCATAGGTGTCCAGCAGAAATGAGGCGCTGAACTTGAATCTGGAATGAGAATACTATCCGCCCAGGAGCCAGCTTATAATGAGCATTACTATCCCCAGGGTTAGCAGGAATCCCCCAAACTGGAGCTGCCACTCCCCCTCTATGGACCCTGCCATAATAATCAGCATGAAAATCCCTGCTGCTGTGCAAAGTGCCCCCAGTCCCAGGAACCAGCCAGGCGTTATAAATCCCACTAACTTGAGCGCTGTGAACACTACAACAAATAGTATGGTAATTAGTATAGTGTTCCTCATGCCCTAATCTTGCTGCAAAAGCTTAAAAGCCTAACTGCAATTGCCAATTTAAATCCTATCTTCAAAGCTTAATCATGAGAGTTGGGATTCTTGTTGTTTTCAGTATTTTTTCAATTGTATCGGACGGGGAAACGTGCTGAAAATTGGTTGCAAAACGAGGGGTTGTCGGTATAAAATAACCGAACTTTATAATGTACATAATATTTATAAATACGTACATCATAATGTACATAAGGACAAACAAAAAAACCATCAATTTCTACAAGAAGAAGGGCTTCAAAAAGGCAGGCTCCATAAGGGATTACTACAAAAGAGGAAGGTGCAGGGATGCCCTTATCCTAAGCCTTGATATAAAAAGATAAAAACAAGTTAAATCGCTCCAGTCGAAGCAAACCAAAGCGCTTTTAAATCTATCCTCCAAGATTTAATGGGGAAAGGTGAGGAACCGTTAACCATTGGATTATGAACAAAATTAATAAGTTCAAAAAAAATAGTCTGCCATTTTTATTACTTGTTTTTATACTATCTTTTCAGTGTGTTGTTGCATCTGATTTATCGGGAAGGGTCACAGATGCCATTACAGGAGACCCCATCAATAACGCAGAGATAGATATCTGGAACTCCGTTACTGATATAGGTGGAGGGGGCTTTACCAATACAACCGGCTTTTACACAATAGAGCATTTACCCCAGGGAATTTATAAACTGAAATTGACAGCCCAAGGTTATGGGGGAATCATAAAACTGATCAATGCAAGTTCAGATATTTCTCTGGATTTCGCCCTGGGAGTTGGGGCAGGGGTAAGGGGAAGAGTAACGGATTCCTCTGGAAACTCTTTGATGGGGATGGGAATAATAGCGGAGAACAGGTATTTTGAAGGCTGGGGTGAGGCAGTGACAGATGCGAACGGCTCCTACTCATTCAATCTCCTCCCAGGCAACTACTCCATAAATGTTTATGACTCTTCCTGGGACTATGTTCCTGCACTGCCACAGATTATAGAAGTGAACGAGGGGGATAATGTATCCGGCATAGACTTTGTGGTATCTGCTGTGAATTTTATCTCTGGAGATGTAACAGACCGTACAGAAGGAAAAATTGATGAACTTGGAGTAGTTGCCTTTAACGCAGGGACCAGGTTTGATATAGGGTATATAGACTCTGTCGCACCTGTGATCAGTGCCCCAGTAAACAATATGAAATACAACCTGGAGCCATTATCACTTGGTATGTATGACTTATACCTTATTATCTCCCAGGAGTTCATAAATGGGGGCTTTACCGTGACCGTCTTTGACCAAATTCTCGGTGCAAACCTGTTCGGAGCCAATCTGACAGGCATGAACTTTGAGGTGCAGTCAGCAGGGGGGACCCTGACGGGCACGGTCACGGGAAGCGGGCCCATAGGCTGGGCCACCATAGTGGTGACAAGCACCGAAGGCAACTTCACATGCTATCCCATGAGTGATATAAATGGAAGCTATGTATGTTACCACATACCTCCTGGCAGTTACATAATAGAGGCAAAGAAGATGAACTATATTGTCTTCTCCCAGGCCTTCTCCATAGCAGAGGATGAAGTCAAGACCCTTAATATAGAGCTTGAAAAGGCCACTATATCAATAGGAAGAGATTTGAGCGGCTATGTCTTCAACACAAGCAATGAACCCTTAATTAATTTGTCAATGGCGCTCGGAAATTCAATGTGGTTGGTAACTAAAACAGATATTAACGGCTATTTTGAATTTCTAAATCTTCAAGAAGGCCTTTATGAGTTGCTTATACATGACATCTATAGTGATGTATATCCACCGCTTGAAGAATACACTACCATAGACTTCCAGTACGAAAATATGATTAACCTGACAGGGAATTTGGAAATAAATGCCACCCTGTTAAAAATAGACACGAATATTACATTAAACGCTTCTAATTTCGAAAACGGTGATACTATAGAAGCAAGTATAACCGTGACAAATAATGAGGATTCTGACTTAATAGACTGGA
>JAUXAV010000144.1 GCA_030619735.1 Candidatus Aenigmatarchaeota archaeon
AGGAGGATTAAGATTCTAATGAAAAGGAAACTTGTAAGTGTCTTACTTGCCCTGGTGCTGGTGCTGAGCTTCAGCTTGATGACGGCGGTGCCGGTGGCGGCACAAGACGGAAAAACCTATATGGTCGACCCCACTTATACGGGCGACCAGGGTGCCGAGATCGACGGCATGTGCTGGTATTCGACGCTTGCCGACATCGGGAAGTGGGGCCCAACTGAAGACGGTAACTACACGGTTCATCTTGCTGCCGGTGAGCACATGGGCAAGACTATGACTACCGGAAATGTTTATGACTGCCTGTATTTGTGGGGGGATACTAATGTTCGGATTATCGGTGCAGGTGCCGATAAGACCATTGTATGGGGACAGCTCTCCAACATCGGCACGGGAACTCTGGTCCAGGGGATTACCTTCAAAGGAAACCTCAATGAGCAGAAGCCTCCCCAGAACTACAGAATCACCTCAGGCGCTTGCTTTTATTCTAAGGCTGGCGCAGTAACCTTTGACCACGTTATTTTTGACGGCTTCTTGTATCACATTGCGGGTATGCCCGATGGGAGTACGGTTGACCACTGTGACTTCATAGCTGATACTGACGGTTACTATCGTGCAATCACTTGGCAGGCCACCTATAACCCCTACAAGAAAGCCCACGGTACGGTGACTAATAGCATTTTCGCTAGTCCTTGGTGGCACCTCAGTAGTATGAATTTCGGCAGCCCTAGCGAAATTCGTAATAACGATTTCTATGGTGGGAGGTCGTCGATACCGAGTAATAACGGAGTCAACATTACAGGCAACCTGTATATCGACCCGGAACTGAATGAGGATTACTCTTTGCCTGACGGTTCACTGCTTCTGACCGCTGGAATTGACGGCACATACATCGGTGCGATTGCACCTCCACCACCGCCCATCGAGGTCGAGATCGACATCAAGCCGGGCAGCGACCCCAACAGCATCAATCTGAAGAGCAAAGGGGTAATCCCGGTGGCCATCCTTACCACCCCCGACTTTGATGCGACTACGGTGGATTGGGCTACCGTTGAGTTCGAGGGCGCCAGCCCAGCCCACGACCTAAGCGCCCCGCTGGTATTGGCAGACCACCAGCAGGATGTAGATGGGGACGGGGATGTGGACTTTATTTTCCACTTCAAGACTCAGGATACCGGCATAGAGTCAGGTGATACCGAGGCTACCCTGACCGGTGCTACCTATGATGGGCAGCCTATCGAGGGCACAGACTCGGTGAGGACTGTGGGCAAGTAAAATAGTCAAAGAGAAACCGGTTTGGCTGTGAGATGAAAAGACTAATTAGGCATTTACCGAAGCCAATACTTGTGTTGCTTATCCTGTTATTGTTATCAGGGACAGCATACGCCGCATACCTAATAACGACAATCACCGGTGAGGTTAAGGTTGAGGAGGCAATCACCGTCAAGCCGGTTTCATTTACTATGACACTTTACCCTGGTGAGTCAAAAAGCCAAGAGATTGAGCTGACGAACGACTCAAGCGTTGATATTGCTGTTAGCCTGGAGGTTACTGCTAGCCCAGGGGGGCTTATGGTGACTGTCCCAAGCCAATCACCGTTAAGAAGCACAAGCCTGAGACATTCGAAATTGAGGTCAAGGCACCGCTTGATATTAAACCAGACACCTATACGATTGAAGTAGAAGTGAGCAGAGGCGAGGCTAAGTAACCATTGAGGATATGATAAAGCGTGCCCAAGAAGGGGTGAATACGGTCGGGTTACCATAACGATTGTAGTGCGGCTGACCAGCAAAGAAATAACAACCAAAGAGTGGGTACGCTCTAATTGTAAAAGGGGCTCTCAGGTGGCAATGCTACTGGGAGCCCCTGCAATAAAAGTCCAGTCCCCTTCCCGGTAAGGAAAAAGGTAGAGTGGATAAAGCTGAAGTTACCAAGGTTAGCCCAGAACTGGAACGAGCGGCTGCCCAGAGAGCAAGAGACAGAGCCAACGCTGCGAGGTGGAACCTTAATGTTGCCATATTCCTGTTCGCCGTTGTGATCCTTATCATAATCCTAGTTACATATACAAAAGTGGGAATTGAGGTTGTGGCTCCAGTTGCCATTTTTGGATTAGCCATGGCTTGGCTGGTGGGATGGAGGCAGGGAAGGCAACTATACCAGCGTTTCTACGATGAGGAGATATCAGCAGGAGAAATCGTAGTTATCTGCGCTTGGTGTGGCAAAGAGATGCGTAGAGAACGCGGCCTTGGTCAGTCAATAGCCTCTCATGGAATTTGCCCTGAGTGCATGCAGGGGAATTTTCCGGAAACACTGACCCGGCACAAATAGTCGGAGGGTGGTAAAAGGCACAACTGGCAGCCCGTGTAGTCAAAATCTAGGCGGTTTTTGCGGGTAGTCAATGGTTTGGATACCTCCCCCTTGGTATAGAGGCTCCAAGGTAGCCTTTGCTAAAATAGGGAGAAAAATCTACCTTTCAAGGGTGGGAAATGCCATTATCTTCCTCTCAGTATCCATGAGTGGTAAATATTTTTGATTAGAGAGGTTGACAAAGTGTGCCATTTGTGTTAATTTAAAAACATTATGGTTGAGGAAGCGCCACAATCAAGGAATATAAAGATAAGACCAAGTATTCTGCGAAAGGCACACCATAGCGCTATTGAATCGCAGAAAAGGCTTGGTAAGTGGATTGAGGAGGCAATAGAGGAGAAGCTCGAAAGGGAAGAAAAGAACCTTAAATAGAAAAGACCTGCAGGAACAGGTCTCTTCCAAGGGTATTAAGATAATGAGTTTATATGTTTTTATTATAGAACAAATATTAAATATAAGTCAAGCAACAGGGCTCAGAGACCCCGAGTGTGGGTGTTCTTTGAGCCCTTTTAGTTTTCTTGAGGCAGGGTGCTGTTATGAGTAAATCTCATCGGGAAATCATGGCGAGTTTTAAGAAGCTCAGCCCGTCCCGTGTGGTGCCGTGACCGTAATCGGGGGTTAG
>JAUXAV010000058.1 GCA_030619735.1 Candidatus Aenigmatarchaeota archaeon
GTTGCATTGGTTGTGGTATTAACCAGAACATCAATAGAGTTTGGATTGTTCGGATCAGTATCCAAATCCGAATCATTAAGCGTTACATTTACGGTACTGTTGGGGCCATACAGGGCAAGGTCCATGCTCGGGTCCCCGTCCACTGTGTAGGAATAGGTGGGTGTATTATTGATTACCCTGGTATTGCTCCCCCCTGTCCCGTTCATTATATCCGTGTATGCGGCTGTTATGGTATCTCCATCGGTGGCATTGAGTATGTCAGCTGTATCATTGCTGCTATGGTTGTTTACAAAGGTGAAGGTCCCGTTGAATACCCCTGTGTCGTTCTCTGTCTCAGTCAATGTCACATTAATGCCCCTGGGGTCTGCATTGCTCGTTATATTCACGGTGATATTCTCCTGAAGGCTGGCATTAGTGTTGGCAAGAGTATCATTATCATAAACCTCAACTACAGCAGTATCAGCAGGATAGTATGTTATATTATCAAAGAGTATGGTTGCATTCTTCGCCATTGAAGAGATATTTATTCTTGTAACAGAATTCCCGTATGTGTTCAGGCTGTCAGTCAGATATATAACTATCACATCACCTTCCTCTGTCCCCAGGACATCGTTTTCATCATTACTTCCATTCCCTGTGGTATTGAAGGTGAAATTACCCTCGAATTCACCGGTATTGGGCCCATTCTCAGTGAGGTTGAGCGTTATATTTGAACCGCTGGGGCTGGTCACGGTGACATTTATGCTATCAACGATACCGGAATTTGTATTGGTATCATTGTCATACAGGGTTACATTAGCCGTGTCTGCTATGCCAAATATTGTAGAATTCATGAAAATGGTTGCATTGATGGTGTAGTTGAACATTGTTGAGTTGATTATGGTGGCTGAGGGGGAAGCATCCGTGTACTGAACCGTTACATTGTTCCTGTCTGTTACATTGAGTCTTCCTGCACTGCTGCTTGTATTATATACAAAGGTAAAGGTCCCATTAAATCTGCCATTATCCGTGGTTTCTGTCAGCGTGATTGTCATTTCTACTGGGTCAGCTGTGCTGTTTACAGTCACATCAACTGTGCCTATACCGTCCCCAACCTTATCCGTATCATTGACATTAACAACAACTACGCTGTCCGTGAAATACTCATCAGCACTGAACCATACCTCCCCTGTTGCGGGACTGGCCTCAGCAGGCGGAGAATAAAGCATCACCATGCTGAAAAGCATGACAACTATGCCACTGGCAAGCCCAAGCCTTGCAACCCCGCTCATGCACTTCATAACCCACAAACCCCCAGAACCCTTAGATTTTTCTTGTATTTTGGCTTTAAATTTGTTAATAAATTAATTACCCTGCTGGTAATATAAACTATGGCACGGAAAATGCCTAAACGACCTGAGAAATCTTTGTTCTGGGCGGACCAGATTGCAGATGAGATAGTTAAAAGAAGAAAATTCCGTTTTACTGATGATAGGGTTCCCGGGCTCAAGAAATACGTGGTCAAGAGCGCCGCATCCGTCTCAGGGGTCCTGCACATAGGAAGGCTGAGCGATACCATAAGGTGCGACTCTGTTTTCAGGGCCCTGAAGGATGCAGGGCATAAGGCGGAATTCATCTGGACCGCTGACAATGTTGACCCGCTCAGGAAGATACCGGAGGGCGTGCCAAAAAGCTACAGGGAGTATATAGGCATGCCTGTCACAGACATCCCGGACCCCTGGGGATGCCACAAAAGCTATGAGGAGCACCACAGGAAGGCTTATCTGGAAGTGGTTTTCAAATTCATTCATGATAAAATGAAGATATATTCCATGAGAGAGGAATACCTTAAGGGCACGTTCAGGAAAGAGATATCATTAATTCTGAAGAACAGGAAGCTTCTGGTGGACATACAGAACAAGTACCGCCAGAAGGACAGGAAGCTCGGGGAGGGCTGGAGTCCCTGGCAGCCCATATGTAAGCAGTGCGGGAGAATCATAACACCCAGGGTCACAAAGATAAGGAAGGACGGCAGGGTGGAATACGTCTGCAGTAATTACCAGTTCAAAACAGAAAGGGCCAAGGGCTGCGGATATGAAGGTATTGACGACCCCTCAAAGGGCAACGGCAAGCTCATGTACAAGGGGGAGCTGGCGGCCCAGTGGGCGCACTGGAATGCCGTGACCGAGGGCTTCGGCAAGGAATACCAGGTGCCGGGCAGCGCATTATGGATAAACGGGGAGATAATAGAAAGGGTCCTGGGATTTCCAATGCCTGTCCCCATAATTTATGAGCACCTCATGATTGACAACAGGAAGATGAGCGCCAGCCTGGGCAATGTCATTTACCCAAAGGACTGGCTGGAAGTTGCCCCTCCTGAACTGCTCAGGTTCTTTTACAACAAAAAGCTCATGAAAACGAGAAGCTTTTCCTGGAGGGAGCTGCCCAAATTGTATGATGACTACCGGCATCACCAGAGGGTCTATTCCGGCGAAGAAAGGCTGAAAAACAAAAAGGAAGAGAAGCATATGAAGAGGCTGTTTGAGGTTTCCCAGAGAAGGAGGCCCCTGATAATGAATATTCCCTTTGAATTTGCCTCAATTATTGCGCAGATTATCCCTGAAAATAAATGGAAGACCAGGGGGCTTGAAATACTGAAAAAGACAGGCCATGGGAAAGCCAATATGGAAGCTATCCTAAGATATGCCAGGGCCTGGGCGGACAAATACCTGCCTGAAACTGAAAGGATTTCTGTGAATGATTCTGTGCCCAAATCCCTTGCCTCAAAACTTTCAAAGGAGCAGAAAAATGCCCTTAGGGATTTTGCAAAAGCCCTGAAAACCAAAAAGACAGAAAAACAAATACTGGATGCCTGCTTTGAAATTGCAAAAGCAAACAACCTGAAGCCTCCCCATTTCTTCAGTGCTGCCTATTTAGTTTTGTTTAGAAAAGAAAGAGGCCCGAGACTTACCCCGTTCATATTGGCTTACGGCAGGGACAAAGTGGCCAAGCTATTTAAAAAAGTTTGAGCTATTAATCAGTAAGTGGGCCCGTAGCTCAGTTGGATAGAGCATCGATTGGCATCAGCCAAGTGCATGTCTTCTAACCCATTAGAAGAGGTGAGCCTCCCAGGAGGCAATGAACGGGAAGCCAGCCGAGGGTCGCGTGTTCGAGTCACGTCGGGCCCATTAAACAATTTAATATAATGGAGGCAAATAGATTATTATGGACTTCAAAAAGATTGAGAAGAAATGGCAGGCAAGATGGGAGAAGAAAAGAATCTTCCGGGTGAAAGAGGGGAAGAAAAAGAAGCTGTACATTTTGGAAATGTTACCGTACCCTTCAAGCTCGGGCTTACATATGGGCCACATCAGGAACTATTCCATAGGGGACTGCTTTGCCAGGTTCAAGAGGATGCAGGGATTCAATGTGCTCTACCCCATGGGCTATGACGCCTTCGGACTGCCGGCAGAGAACGCCGCAATAAAGAGCAGGACACATCCCAAAAAATACACAGAGAGGGCCATAGCAGGAATAAGGAAAAACCAGAAGGCCCTGGGCCTCAGCTATGACTGGACAAGGGAGATTGCAACCTGTTACCCTGAATACTACAAATGGAACCAGTGGATATTTCTCAGGATGCTCAAGAAGGGCCTAGCATACAAGAGGGAGGCCCCGGTAAACTGGTGCCCCAGGTGCGAGACCGTGCTGGCGAACGAGCAGGTTGAGAACGGGAGATGTTGGCGCTGCGAGAGCCGGGTGGAAATCAGGAACCTGGAGCAGTGGTTCTTCCGGATAACCAAATACGCGGACAGGCTCCTGAAGGGCCTGGACAAGATAGACTGGCCCGGGAACGTCAAGAAGATGCAGGAGAACTGGATTGGAAGGAGCGAGGGAACCAGGATAGACTTCAAAATCAAGGATACGGACAAGACATTCTCCGTCTTCACCACAAGACCCGACACCTATTTCGGGATAACCTTCATGGTATATGCCCCTGAGCATCCGGATGTAATGGAGCTGGTTAAGGGAACAAAGTATGAGAAAGGGGTAAGGGAGTTCATAAACAGGGTTTTATTAAAGGAGAAATTTGAGAGGACATCAGAGGAAACAGAAAAGGAAGGGATGTTCATAGGCAGGTATGCTGTCAATCCCATCACCAAGAAGAAAATCCCCATATACATAGCGAATTTTGTCCTGCTTGAATACGGCACCGGCGCAATAATAGGCGTTCCTGCCCATGACCAGAGGGACTTCATGTTCGCCAGGAAATACAAAATCCCGATAAGGGTGGTAATACAGCCCCCGTTCCATAAGCTTGACCCCAAAGAGATGACCAGGGCGTATGTTGAAAGGGGAAAGCTTGACAACTCAGGGAAGTTCAATGGAATGGACAATATAGAGGCAATAGATGAGATAACAAAGTTCCTGGAGAAAGGGGGCGTGGGAAAAGCAACAGTGGAATACAAGCTCAGGGACTGGCTCATCTCAAGGCAGAGGTATTGGGGAACGCCCATACCCATTGTATATTGCAAAAAGTGCGGTATTGTCCCTGTCCCTGAGAAGGACCTGCCTGTCCTGCTTCCAACCAATGTGAAACCCACAGGCCATGGAAACCCCCTCTCTAAGCTGAAGTCCTTCACCGAAACCAGGTGCCCCAAATGCAGGGGCCCCGCCAGAAGGGAAACAGACACAATGGACACATTCATGGACTCCAACTGGTATTTCCTCAGGTACTGCAGCCCCAGGTCCAGAAAGATGTTTGACAGGAAGGCCATAGACTACTGGATGCCTGTTGACCACTACATAGGCGGGGTGGAGCATGCTGTCATGCACCTGCTCTATGCCAGGTTCTTCACCATGGTATTGAAGGACCTTAAGCTTCTGGGCTTTGACGAGCCCTTCCTCAGGCTTTTCAACCAGGGCATTGTCTATAAAGACGGCCACAAGATGAGCAAGAGCTTCGGGAACGCGGTCACCCAGGAGGAAATCGGAAACAAATACGGTATTGACACAGCAAGGCTGTTCCTCTTATTTGTTTCCAGCCCTGAGAGCCAGTTTGAATGGAGCGACAAAGGGATTATAGGCTCCTACAGGTTCCTGGCAAGGCTCTTCAACCTCGCGAAGGATTTCAAGAAGACCAGCTTCTCCAGAAAAAAAGGCAACAGGGACAAACTAATGGAGAGCAGGCTCCACTCCCTGATAAAGCAGGTAACAGAGCATATGGAGGGCTTCAGATTTAACAAGGCAATAGGCGCTATAATGGGCTTTGCAAACGAGCTCCAGAAATACCAGGAGAGCAGGCCAAACAGGAAGGTATTTCAGGAGGCCCTGAAAAGGACCGTGACCATCCTGTCCCCCTTTGCCCCCCACCTAATGGAGGAGTGCTGGGAGATGCTGGGAGGAAAGGGCCTTATCTCCCTCCAGCCCTGGCCCAGGTATGACAGGAGGAAGATAGACAAGAGGGCCGAGGCCCTGGAAACAATGGTTTCAGAGGTCTATGAGGACATATATGAAATCCTCAAGCTCGCCAGGATAAAGAAGCCTAGGAAGATAAGCCTTTATGTATCTCCCAAATGGAAATACGGCTTATTCAGAGCCTTGGCAAAGCAGTTGAAGAAGACCAGGGAACAGGGCAGCATTATGAAGTCCCTGATGAGGGAAAAGCAATTCAGGCAGTACGGAAAGGAGATAAGCAGGCTTATTTCCCAGGTTTTAAAGAGCCCTGACCGATTGCCCGGGGTAATACTGGACCAGGAATTCCAGAGGCTTTCAGCAGAAAGGGAATCCCTCAGGAAGGAGTTCAAATCAGAAATAGAAATTCTCAAAGCAGAGGCCCGGAAATCCGAAAAGGCAGGGAAGGCAGAGCCAGGGAAGCCCGGGATTGAGGTTATCTAGACCCCGTCCTTCCCGAGCTTTTTCTTTATCTTCTCTATCTTCTTCTTATACCTTCTAAGTCTCCTGATGGAGTCCAGGATTTCCACAAACCCTATCGCTATGAGAATCCAGCCAATCCAGGGGGTGTAGGGATCCTGGAGAATATGCGCAGCGGCCAGGTTCACAACAGCAAGGCCCACTGCAATAAAGGCAAGCCCTGTCTGCAAAAAGGCTAGGATGGTCCTCTCCTTTGACAGGACAGTCCTTTCCTCGGAGAGCCAGAGCTGCTCCCTTGTCAGGAGGGTCCTCTCCTTTTCCAGCTTAATCAGTTCTTCACTGGATTTTTTCTTCCCAGGCATGTTAATTATTTAGTTTCTTTCATTAATATTAAACTATGAAATATTCCAAGCTTGTAAAGACCTACGAGTATCTGGAAAAAACAAGCGCGAGGCTGAAGAAGACAGAGGCCATAGCGGAGCTCCTGAAGAAGACCCCCAGGGAGGACCTGGGCAGGACAGCCCTCCTGATACAGGGCAGGGTCTTCCCATCCTGGGACGAGAGGGAGATAGGGATTGCAAACCTCCTCATGGTCAAGATAATCAGGACAGTAACAGGCTTCCCGGAAAAGGAGATAAACCAGAGGTTCAGGAAGACCGGGGACTTCGGCCTGGTGATTGAAGAGCTGGTGAAGAAAAAGAAGCAGAGGACCCTGTTCAGCAAGACCCTGACAGTGGAGAAGGTCTTCAGCAACCTCCAGAAGCTTGCGGGCATGACCGGCAAGGGCTCCCAGGAAAGGAAGTTCCATCTGGTCTCTGAGTTAATAGGCAGTGCAAACCCAAAGGAGGCAAAATACATTGTCCGGACCACCCTGGACAACCTCAGAATAGGGGTGGCAGAGGGTGTGGTCAGGGATGCCATAGCAAATGCCTTCCTCCCAATGGACACCAAGGAGAAGGCAAGGGAATCATCCAGGGCAGTGGAATGGGCCTGGTTCCTGCGTCCTGACTACTCGGAAATCGCGGAAATCGCAAAGGCCAGGGGCCTCAAGGGTCTGAAATCCGTGAAATTAGAATTAGGCAAGCCCTACCATGTCCTGCTGGC